>JAJYNB010000074.1 GCA_021786555.1 Bacillota bacterium
CGCTCTGTTGGAAGACCTGAGGCGGATTGAGTGAACTCGTTTAGCCCCCGCTAAAACATCGGGTCTTCGGTGGGGGAATCTACCCCCACCGAAGCTGAATACGGCTTAACCACTCCCACTTATAGAAGTGGGAGTCTTAGACGAGGATAAACTTAGGGGGGAAATTTCTTGCCGGACATTTTGGCCGGGCTGAAGCAGTCCTTCGCTGCGCCTGCCGCCCAGCTGCAAAGTATTGCCGTCAGGTTCCAGAGCGAGATTGAGGACGGGCTGGCAGGGAACAGCAGTTCCCTTAAAATGCTGCGCTCCCTTTTAGGAGTTCCGACCGGCGGCGAGAAAGGGGACTTCCTCAGCCTGGATCTGGGTGGAACCAACGCCCGCGCTGTATGGATCAAGCTTCTGGGTAACGGCAGGTATATACAGAAACAGCGGGAAGTCATCTCCTTGAATTCAGGACGGGATTACCGCTCTGAACTGGTGCAAGCCCATGAGTTGTTTTCCTTTCTGGCTGAACTGGTGGAGCAGCTGGCGCGGGCTAACCCCGGTGGGTATGAAGGCCTGGGGTTTACCTTCTCCTTTCCCTACCGGCAGCTCGGACATACCCGAGCCGAGCTTGTTCAATGGACAAAGGAATTCAGGACCGCCGGTGTTGTCGGAAAAAATGTAGGACAGCTCCTGCAGGATGCTCTCACCAGCCGGAATTTGCCAGCCGGACCTGAACTCAAGGTCGTCATCAACGATACCGTGGGCACCCTGCTTACCGCATCCTACAATGACAGAGATGCGCATGTCGGCTCGATACTCGGCACAGGACACAACACCTGCTACCTCGAACCGCATGAACCGGACAGCGGCGAACCAATGATCATCAATCTGGAGTCAGGCAACTTTGGGAATCTTCCCATCACACCATTTGATGCAGAACTGGACCGTGAAAGCGGCAATCCCGGGCAGCAGCGCCTGGAGAAGATGGTTTCCGGCAAATACCTCGGGGAAATTTTTCGTCTGGCAGTTCGGCATTTGATCCGGCATGGTTTCTGTTTAGGCCAGTCCATGCCGCAGTTTTTCGATGCTCCTTACTCATTAAGCAGTGAAGACATGTCAACAATACTTGCAGACACTTCTGCTCCACTCGCTGGAGTTAGGGCATGGTTCGAGCAGCAGGCCGCTGTTTTTACCTCAACCTATTCGGACCGCGCCGTACTGAAAGGAACAGCGCTCATGATCGCCCAGCGCTCATCCCGCCTGGCAGCAGCAACTTATTTAGGTATTTTGCGGCATTTGGATCCAGAGCTTGGGCGGCATCATACCATTGCAATAGACGGATCTTTGTATGAAAAAATGCCTGGATACGCTGCAAATCTGGCCCAGGCTTTGAGTGAAATTCTTGGCGGGAAGAGCGCACTCGTTACGGTAAAGCCGGTTCATGACGCTTCCCAGGTAGGGGCTGCCATAGCTGCTGCCATGCTTAGCGCCGGCACGACTCAGAGTGAAAATCCTGGGACTTCTTCTATCTAGGAGGGTAGGCAGTGCAGAAAAAATGGTGGAAGGAGAGCGTGGTATATCAGATCTATCCGCGCAGCTTCAAAGACAGCAGCGGGGACGGCATTGGTGACTTGCAGGGCATCATTGCCAAACTGGACTATCTGGCTGAATTGGGAATCGACGTGGTCTGGCTTTCCCCCATATACCGCTCACCTAACCATGACAACGGTTATGACATCAGCGATTACTATGAAATCATGTCCGAATTCGGTACAATGCGCGACTGGGAAGAGCTAAGGGACGGACTGCACAAACGCGGCATCAGACTGGTGATGGATTTGGTGGTAAACCATACGTCCGACGAGCACCCCTGGTTTATCGAATCGCGTTCAGCTGTAAACAGCCCTTACCGGGATTATTACATCTGGCGCCCCGGCAAAAACGGCAGAGAGCCGAATAACTGGCTTTCCGAATTCGGGGGGTCAGCCTGGGAATATGACCAGACCACAGATGAATATTATCTGCACATTTTCTCTAAAAAGCAGCCCGACTTAAATTGGGAAGACATCTCTTTGCGGCATGAAATTCATCGCATGATGCAGTGGTGGCTGGACAGGGGTGTCGACGGCTTCCGTATGGACGTGATCAACATGATTTCCAAAGTGCCTGAGCTGCCGGACGCACCGCCCACAGACAACTCCCGTTACCAGTGGGGCGGGGCTTTCTTCATCAATGGGCCGCGCATTCAGTACTTCTTGCGGGAAATGCACAAAAAGGTCTTATCCAAATACGATGTGATGACTGTAGGGGAGACGCGGGGGGTCGACCCGGAAAAGGCCAACCTCTATGTGGATGCCGGCAGGCACGAACTGGATATGGTCTTTCAGTTTGAACTGTTGGAGTTGGATTACGGGCCCGGAGGCAAGTGGGACGTAATACCGTGGAAACTTACAGACTTCAAACAGATTATCACCCAGTGGCAGCGGGAATTACAGGAGCGGGGCTGGAACACACTATTTCTCAACAACCACGACCAGCCAAGAGCGGTGTCCCGTTTTGGCAGTGATACCGTCTACCGCACCCAGTCTGCCAAACTCCTGGCCACTCTTCTCTTCACCTTGCAGGGAACGCCCTTTATTTTCCAGGGTGAAGAAATTGGCATGACCAACGTGCGGTTTCCTGATATCAGCCATTACAGGGATGTGGAAACCCTGAATATGTACCGCCAGGCTTTGAATCAGGGCATGCAACCCGGGGAAATCCTGCAGTCCATTTATCTCAGAGGCAGGGATAACGCCCGCACCCCCATGCAATGGGATGACTCACCTCAGGCCGGTTTTACCAGCGGCATACCCTGGATAGATGTTAACCGCAACTACACTTCCATTAATGTGAAACAAGCCCAGCAGGACCCCGGGTCAATCCTCAATTATTACAGAAATCTCATCCGCTTGCGCCAGAGCCATGAGACTCTGGTCTACGGTTCCTTCCGGCTGCTTGTGCCGGAAGATGAGCGGGTATTCGCCTACCTTCGCAGCCTGGAGCGGGAAAAGGTCCTGGTTATCCTGAATTTTTCCGAGCAGGAGGCCCGCTTCGACCTGCCGGAAAAATTGGACCTTGCTGCGGCCGAATTGCTAATCAGCAATTACCCTGTTGATACTCCCGGCAAAGCAAGATCTGTTCACTTACGCCCCTATGAAAGCCGTGTGTATCGTCTTAAAAGTTGAGTTTATGGGAATGAAAAAAGCCGGGATTCACCCGGCTTTTTTCATTCTACCTATTTGACATTTCTCTCAGCATGGATTTTGCTCAGCATTTTACCACCCGTGCCAATATTATCAGGATCGTTTTCCCTTAAATAAACGTGAAAGGCCTGGACGGGAATATTCAGTGTTTCGCTGGCTAACCTGGTAAAGCCTTCAATCAGGGTCTCCTTTTGTTCCTTGGTCATTTTGGACGCTTCCAGAATAATTGTCGGCATCTCAGTCGCACCTCCACAGTTTGTTGTCTATATTTTACCACCATACCCGTATATGCCAAAGTTTTTATTCATAGCGCAGGGCGTCGATGGGGTCCAGCCTGGCGGCTTTTTGCGCCGGGAATACTCCGAAAATTATCCCAATGGCAGCTGAGAAGCAAAAGGCGATGCTTACCGATGCAAGCGAGACCTCAGCGGGCATTCCCGCCAGGCGGCTTAGGGCCATGGCTCCACCGCCTCCCAGGAGGATACCTACGACACCGCCTAATATGCTCAACACCACTGCTTCTATCAGGAACTGAAACAAAATATCCCGTTTCTTGGCACCTATAGCCTTGCGGATGCCAATTTCCCGCGTCCGCTCAGTAACCGACACCAACATGATATTCATAATCCCAATTCCCCCCACCAGGAGGGATATTCCTGCAATCCCGCCTAAAAGCAGTGTCAGAGCCTGAGTCACACCCTGGACGGTAGACAGGATATCGGCCTGGCTGCGGACGCTGAAGTCATCCGGCACGTTCTCCGTCAGTTTGTGCTGAACCCGCAGAATCCGGCTGATTTGCTGGGAAGCCGTATCCATCAAGTCAGGGCTCTTGGCTTCAACAAATATGGTCCTGACATTGTCATTGCCGATCAGCCTCGCCTGGGCCGTTGTAATGGGAATGAATATCTGGTCGTCGTTATCCTGAAAGCCGCTGGAACCCTTGCTCTCCATCACCCCGATCACCTGAAAAGGAACCCTGTTTATCTGAATGATTTTACCCACTATATTGGCATTGGGGTCACCAAGCAGGTTGGTCACGACAGTGGTCCCCACTACAGCCACTTTGGCCCGGGCCATGACTTGCTGAGAGGTAAAGAACCGGCCCACCGCCGGATAGGAGTTCCTTACTGCCTGAAAATCAGGTGTGGTACCCACCACCTGCGTACTGGTATTCTGATTGCCCAACACCACCTGGACCCCTCGTCCCGCTTGAGGCGCCACGGCTTGCACTGCGTCGGCCTTGTTCTGGATTGCACTCACATCATCCATGGTTAGGTTGGTCAGACTCCCAGCCCCTCCCCGGATACCCCCCGAGTCGGTCTGACCCGGCATGACAATCAGCAGATTGGAGCCAAGTCCTTCGATTTGCCCTGTAATTGAACTCCTGGCGCCCTGACCGATAGCCACCAGGACTATTACTGCCGAGACCCCGATAATAATTCCCAGCATGGTAAGAAGGGAACGCAGCTTGTTTGCCCTTAATCCCCGCAGGGCAACCCGGACGCTTTCCGCAAAATTCATTGGATATCCTCCCCCGGTTCCGTTAAATGATTTTTTAAGCCGGGGGACCCGGGCATTACTCCCCCACACAGACGGTGATCCGGTCGACGTTCGCAGCACCGACAGTCATGACACGATTGTACCATAAACCGCGCCCTATTAGTACCTTTCATTTTGCCAGGACCGCAAAGCAATACCTGAGGGTTGAAACAGGGATCCTACAGCCCTCCAGACCATGAGTGAAATTGCCATGTGTCCCCAACCGGGGAAGCAAGGAGTGCCAGAACTATCAGCTGGGTATAGCCCGGTAAAGGGCTGGTATTGAGCTTTGGTGCGGCTAGTAAAATAAGGAAGATCATGGTGCCCGGTTTGAGAGCGTAAGTCCAGTAGCGGCTACCTCGCTTCGCCATCCACAGGTAGGTAAGTCCGCTAGCCAAAATGATGAGCGATAAGAACTAATTCCTATGTACCCCCGTTAAGAGGTTATGCCGCTTAGAAGCATTCAGTTAATGCTTCCTTAACCGTTAGATAAACCGTTTCGCCGCCACTATCACTTCCGCCAGGGCGGCATGAAAAAGCTTGCCTTTAAGCATAGCGGGCGTTGGCCTGCCTTTTTGCTTTTCTACCCGGCGGAAAAAGAGGTCCCGGCCT
>JAJYNB010000234.1 GCA_021786555.1 Bacillota bacterium
TGCCCTCAAGACGTTGAATGAGCTTCGAAGCGTCCGGGTTACCTGGAACTATATTCTTTTGAGTTGCACCGGCATAGGTCTCCAGACTGTAACCGCCCGACTGGCCGTGGCAGGCAACGCACTTGCTCTGGAAAATAGGGTTGATGTTCCTGGCGTAGCTTGGATGGTCCACAATGTTTGTGGGTAAAGGCTTAGGTACGGACTTGTACCCCTGGTAAGTTAGAAACACCATGCCTGCACTAAGAACTACTCCGATAGCCAAGGCAACAGGGCGTTTTTGAGGCAGACGGCTCGGATTCCGGTCAATCCACGGCAGGGCAAAGAGAGCTATCATGCCGACCAAAGGCACGCCGACCATGGCAATAACATCAAGTTTGCCGGGAAAATATTTAAGCAGCTGATACACTCCAAAAAAATACCAGGCAGGTTGCGGAACGAATTTGTTCTTATTCAAAGGGTCTGCCGCCTCACCCAGCCCTTTGGGGAATATCCCGGCCAAAACCCATAAACCTATGGCGGTAACCAGCACCAGCAGAGTCATGCGAAAGGCCACGTTGGGCCAAAAAGGGATAGACATGGACTCGATATCTTTGCCCTGCCGCTTTGAGGCCAACAGCGCATCGGTGGAGGACATTCCCTGTCTGAGCACCAAGAAGAAATGGAACATAAATGCGAACAGGACGATAAGGGGTAAGAGCAGCATGTGTACGGAATAAAAACGGGTCAAAGTATCTCCTGTCACCTGTGCACCGTTCCGAAGCATATGAACGAGATAATCGCCGATCCCCGGGACGTATTCGGCCATAGCGGTACCCACGGTGGTAGCCCAATACCCTTCCTGATCCCAGGGCAGCAGGTAGCCGGTAAAGGCCAGGCCCAAAGTTCCGAGTAACAGGATGCCCCCTGCTATCCAGGTCAATTCCCGTGGTTTCTTGTAGGCTCCTTCGTAGTAGACACGCAGGAGATGCAGGACTACCAGCACGACCATGAAATTGGCGCCCCAGGAGTGGAGAGACCTAACTAAGCCGCCGATAGCGGAAGCCTGCAAGACTTTGATGCTCCCCCAGGCTTCTGTCGCTGACGGCTTATATACAGTCGCCAACAGCATGCCTGTCACAGCCTGATTGATAAAGACGAACAGGGTGGCAAAGCCGAGGTAATCGAGAAAGTTACTCTTTTTATGCACCGGGTGTTCGAAAATCGCACCCATTAAGTCGCTGAGACCTAATCTTTCATCAAGCCATTTCATTAGACCAACCTCCCGCCGACCAGCACCGAATCACCCTGAATTTTGATAATCCGCCGGGGCAGCGGGTGGGGCGGGGGACCGCCCAGGACATTGCCATTGATGTCGTACGTTCCGCCGTGGCAGGGACATATGTACTGTTTGGTTGCGTCGTACCAGTTTACAGGGCACTGCAAATGGGTGCAGTGAAAGTCCAGGGCCAACCAGCCGTTATCTCCCAGATTGGTAACATAAACCCCCTCGCTGCCGCCGCTGCCCTGGTAGGCTACCAGGGTAGGACTTCCAACGCTGAAGTCACCGATTTTTCCAACTTCCTGCAGCGGCTTGCTGAGGTCCGAAGGAGGTATCAAAAAGTCACCGGCCAACCCGAGGTAGCCTAACCCTAAAGCACCGCCAACGACCCCAACCCCCAGTTTTAGGAACCGCCTTCTTGGCAGGTTGTTGTTTTTTCCTTCACTCATGCTTTACCTCCCGGAAAGATGCTGCAAATGCAGTTAGTCTCCCTTATTTTGCCGATAGGTGAAAAATAATATTCCGTGCCGCTCGACACTTAAGGCCCTGGCAAATCTCCGATAGAAAAATATACTTTTATACAAATTTTTTTTGGAATTTGGGAAAACTAAGCCAAGTTAGACTGCAGCGGTTACCACAGATGGTAACAATCAGCTATAAATTCAAGGGAGGTTTACCAATGACTAGCAAAACCTTTAAAGTTGCAGCGCTGCTGCTGGTGGTAGTTTTTCTGGCAGCAGGCTGTACGCAGCAAACTCCTCCAGCCCCAGTACCCAGTGGGACTACTGCTACCGCTGACCTTACCAAGACTGTAAACGACATCAAAGGTGCAATCTACAGGTTCGGTCCCCCAATGCGCGGCGTGTCTGACAGCCTTGACAACATGTATTTCGCTGCCAAAGGGGGAAACTGGGCCCTGGCAGCCTACATGGGGGATGTCCTGGGCGATTACATGGAACCCACCAAGGTGAGCAAACCAGACTTATACCCGCAATGGGACAGTTTTTACAATGCAAATCTGGGCGACAATTCCGCCCTCAGGAAGGCTATGGCTGCCGGGGACTTTACCGCCTTTGACAAAGCCTATACCGATACGATAAACAACGGCTGCAATCCTTGTCATGCAGGTAACGGCTTTAAGTTCATCAAGAAGATTAAAGCGGCTGCTCCGGAAGCCAATCTTGATTACAGCTTGAAGTCTAACGCCAGTGAAAACAAATAGGCCTGAAATGGTTTAGAGCCAGGAGAGGGCCTGAACCGGAAAAGTCCGGCCAGGCTCCTCTTTTTCGGAAAACGATTTGCAGCAACCGCACACAATAGTATAATCGAGGTAGAGAGTTTGGCGCAGGAGGTTGACCATGGCGAAAAAACGCTGGGTTGGTTTGCGTTCTCCATCCTTTCGCCGTACCTTGTTTGTACTGTTTCTAATCTGCCTTTTTGCCGGGGCGGTTTGGGTCGGCAAGCAGAATAGCCGCAGCTCCAATGATAAACAGCTAAAGCAAATCGAGCAAAGCTTAAATAAGGTTGAAAATCAGGTACAGGATATACAACAGAAAGCAAGATAACTATCAAAAAGTTTCCTGCCTGCATATGTATCAGTGTCAGCTAAAAAGCCCCGCCTTTGGCGGGGCTTCCCAATGTTCAGAAGGTGTTGGCAAACTTTACAGTGACTCAAAAAGGTTGTACATTAGTACAAGATGATTTGAAGGCTGGAAAGGGTGAAGTTATGGGGTCGGACGTATTTTTTATGGATATGCGGGCTAAGGGCGGTTCGGGACTCTTGACCAAATTGGAGCATATGCTTGACCGGGCCGGTTTTAGGGAGTTGATTGAGGCAAACGATTTGACCGCTGTAAAGCTGCACTTTGGCGAGCGGGGAAACCTGGCATATATTCGTCCACAATACATAAGGCGGATTGTTAATAAATTAAAGGAATATGGGGCAAAGCCATTTTTGACCGATGCCAACACTTTATACGCGGGCTCCCGTTCTAATGCTGTGGACCATTTGGAAACAGCTGTTGAGAACGGCTTTGACTTTGCGATCGTGGGTGCTCCCTTAATTATCGCCGATGGCATCAACGGCAAGGATTATGTCAATGTGCCCGTAAATCTCACGCATTTTAAAGAGGTAAAAATCGGCAGTGCGGCAGTAAACGCCGACGCTATTATTGCAGTTACACATTTCAAGGGCCATGAAGCTACGGGATTTGGCGGAACATTAAAAAATCTGGGGATGGGTTTGGGCAGCAGGGCCGGCAAACAGATGCAGCACTCCGACCTCCTGCCCAATGTGGACCAGGAGAAATGCATAGGCTGTTCCCGCTGTGCCAAATATTGTCCCGCTTTGGCAATTGAAGTAATCAACAAGAAAGCAAGGATTTCCCAAGAAAAATGCATCGGCTGTGGTGAATGCACAGTTACCTGTACCTCGCGTTCCATTGCCATCAACTGGAAGACTACGGCGGACGTTATCCAGGAGAAGATAGCAGAGTATACGGCGGGGGTCTTGCAGGGCAAAGAGAATAAGGCCGGCTTCATAACTTTTGTCACTCAAGTCAGTCCCGACTGTGACTGCTGCAACTGGAATGATTTACCGGTCGTCGGCGACATCGGCATTCTGGCCTCCAAAGACCCGATTGCCATAGATCAGGCTGCCGTCGACCTGGTCAATCAGGCCCGGGGCAGCGCCGGTTCCCGCCTGGGCGAGGACGTAGAATCGCATGACAAATTCCGGGTCATCCACCCAGCGGTAGATTGGTCAGTACAGCTTGTCTACGGCGAAAAAATTGGCTTGGGCAGCCGGGATTATAACCTGATCAAAGTGGGATAAGCATAGTTTTTAGGGGGCCGTTGGACTACAGTCAGAGGCTGTTTTTCAACGGCCTCCTAGTAAAATTGTCTAAACAAGGGGGAAATATGCTATAATTATGGTAATAAGATATAGTATCTACTCCCGTCTTGGATTTCACGCATGAAGGAGGAGTTGGTCATGCGGGTCCAGAAAATCAACGATAACACCCTGCGTATCTTTCTCTCCTTTAATGAATTGGCAGAGCGCGATATATCAATGGTAGAGCTGTTTCAACGTTCAGCCAAAACGGAGCAGCTATTCTGGGAGATGATCGCCAAAGCCGGTGAAGAAGTCGAGTTTGTCCTGGACCAGCCGTTTTGGATTCAGGCTACCATCATGTCCAGCGAGGAATTTGTCATTACTGTAGTCAAACAGGATTCTCCGGAAGACATTCCTCCTGTTGCCAAGGTTAAACCTAAACGCCGTCCCCAGAGTCGGGAATGGGTTTACCGCTTTGATGACTGGGACCAACTGGTGAGTTTGGTCAAAGAATTAGGGGAAACTGTCCCTGGACGGACAAGTTTGTATCACTGCAACTCAGCATATTATCTGGTACTGCCCCTGAGGGGACTGACCGGAGTCACCAGGCAAAAAGTTGAAGCCATATTAAAGGAATACGGGGACAAGGTGAACCTGAGCAAAATATACCTGGAGGAATACGGCAAGGTAGTCAAATTGGAGACCGCACTGGAAACCATTAAAGAGTATTTTTAGCCTATCCTTCTGGCTGCAGGGTAAAAACTTAAGGGTCTTCCGGCTGGGAAGACCCTTCAATTTAGCATATTTACCTCGAAAAAAGTCAGCAGAGGCAAAGTCTACCGGCTCACGGGCAAAAAGAGGTTGGGAATGTGATGAAGGCAATGCCGGCAAACAAATTTGCCTTTAAATATTTTGAGGTATTCTGTCTTATCACAAAAGATGCACCGGTGGTTGAATAAACGGATACGCCCAGGTCTATGGTTGGGGTTTGCTGTATAACGGCTCATCTTACCACGCTCCTTGAGTTTAGAACTTCCGGCTCGGAAGGACAACATCATCATACAATAGCTTACTTGTCGAAATCCTAAGAAGCTTGGGAGTAAACTTTAAAAATTAGAGAAGTTTTTTACAGTTGTTTTAACAAATTCCAAAAAAAGGATGATAAGTTGGATATAATTAACAATTTTACTTAAGATTGGAGAATAACCCATGTTATTTTGGTTACGGGAGCGGTCAGGTTGCTAAAAAGTCTTATTCGTTTGCTGGCAAATCCATTTCA
>JAJYNB010000377.1 GCA_021786555.1 Bacillota bacterium
TGTATCCGCCCCAAACCCTGACTCCGGCGGAAGTGAGTCAGATTGAGGTGATTACCTGCCGGATTGCCAGTGAACTGGGCGTCAGGGGGCTGCTCAATATCCAGTATGTGGTGTGCCAGGGCAAAGTTTATGTGCTGGAGGTCAATCCCCGGGCCAGCCGCACCGTCCCTATCCTGTCCAAGGTAACGGGCATACCCATGGTCTCCCTGGCGGTCAAGGTATGCCTTGGCCAGTCCCTGGCCTCTCTGGGCTGGCGCCAGGGTCTGGCGGCGCAAGCGGACTTTGTCATAGTCAAAGGGCCGGTGTTTTCCTTTGAAAAGCTTACCCAGGCGGAGACTTCCCTGGGACCTGAAATGAAGTCCACGGGGGAAGTCCTGGGCATGGATTATGATTTTGCCCATGCCCTGATGAAGGCCTTCCAGGGCATGCAGCTGAAACTGGAGCGGGAGGGAGATTTTCTTGCTTCAGTAGCGGAAAAGGACAAGGCCGAAGCGATCAGTGTGGTCAAGGAATTCAACAAGCTGGGCTACCGGATAAAAGCCACGGGGGATACGGCCAGGGTACTGAACCTCTGCGGCATCAAAAGCGGTGTGGTGGAGTTGGGAGTTCCGCTGGAACAGCGCTTGAAGCAAGGGGAATTTGCACTGATTTTCAATACCCCCACCAAAGGGAAGGTGCCTGGCAGGGAAGGGTTTAAACTGCGCCGCCTGGCTGCGGAGCACCGCATCCCCTGCCTGACATCCCTGGATACAGCTAAAGCCCTGGCCCGGGCCCTCAAGGCCTTCCGCAGCGGGGAAGAGTCTGCTTGCCTGGCCCTGGACGACTACCTGATTAACTGGCAGGAAAAGGAGCAAAGAATTTCCAGCTAAAAAATAGTGCTGTATCTTGTTGCATTAAAATACATATAAATGTATAATAATGCATATTAGGAGGAGATGTTCAAATGGCAGTTGCCAAAGAAGCTAGCATTAATTTAAAGGGCAGGGATTTTGTTACCCTGCATGATTTTACAGCAGATGAGATCTATTACCTGCTGGAAACTGCAGAGAGCCTAAAAGCGAAACAGAAAGCAGGGAAACCTCACCCCGTACTGAAGGGGAAAACCCTCGGCATGATTTTTACCAAGTCTTCCACCCGCACCAGGGTGTCCTTCGAGGTTGCCATGTACCAGCTGGGCGGCTCCTCTTTGTTTTTGAGCGAGCGGGATATTCAGCTTGGAAGGGGCGAGACCATCGCCGATACGGCCAGGGTCCTCTCCCGTTATCTGGACGGCATCATGATACGGACCTACTCCAACGATGATGTGCTGGAATTGGCCGAGTACGCAGACATCCCCGTAATCAATGGACTTACAGACCTGCTGCATCCCTGCCAGGTCCTGGCAGACCTCCTGACCATCAAGGAATACAAGGGGTCTCTGTCCGGGCTCAAACTGGTCTATGTGGGAGATGGCAACAATATGGCTCATTCCCTGATGTTCGGCGGCGCCAAGATGGGCATGCATGTGGTGATCGCCTCCCCGGCAGGTTATCAGCCCAGTGAACAGATTGTGCAGCAGGCCAGCGAGGATGCGCTGCGCTACGGCGGCAAGATTGAGATATGCTCCGACCCCTTGGAAGCGGTGAAAGGCGCCGACGTGCTCTACACTGATGTGTGGGCCAGTATGGGCCAGGAGGCAGAACATGCCCAGCGCATGAGGGATTTCCACGGATACCAGGTAAACCAGGAAATGGTGGACCTGGCCCACAGAGACGTGATTGTCATGCACTGCCTGCCCGCCCATCGCGGCGAGGAAATCTCGGCGGAGGTCATCGACGGTCCCCACTCGGTGGTATTTGACGAGGCGGAAAACCGGCTGCACGCCCAAAAAGCCATACTGGCTCTGGTGATGTAACATTCAGCAGGAGTCAGGAGACAGGAGTCAGTAGTCAGAATGAGGGAGAGTTTGGCATCCCGAAGATATTCTGACTCCCGACCCGAAATACGAGCTTCAAGGAGACAGGAGTCAGGAGATAGTAGATAGAATCAGTATGATGGGGCAGGGTATTCTGAATTCTGACTTCTGAGTTCTGACTCCTGACCCAAAATATGAGCTTCGGAGGAAGAAAATGAGCAAAGTTGTATTGGCTTATTCCGGGGGACTTGACACGTCCATCATTATCCCCTGGCTGAAGGAAAACTACGGTTATGAAGTTATTGCCATGGCAGCTGACCTGGGCCAGGGGGAAGAACTCGAACCCCTGCACGAAAAGGCCCTGAACAGCGGCGCCAGCAAGTTATACATCGAGGACTTAAAGGAAGAATTCCTCACCGACTTTATCTTCCCCACTTTAAGGGCCGGAGCGGTGTATGAAGGCAAGTACCTGTTGGGAACCTCCTTCGCCCGCCCCCTTATCGCCAAGCGGCTGGTGGAAATAGCCGAGGCTGAGGGAGCGGTGGCCGTAGCCCACGGCGCCACGGGCAAAGGTAACGACCAGGTCCGTTTTGAGCTCACTGTAAAGGCCTTAAACCCCGATCTGCAAATCATTGCGCCCTGGCGGCTGTGGGATATCAAATCCCGCGAGGATGCTATCGACTACGCCCAGGCCCGCGGCATACCGGTACCGGTGACTAAGGCTCGTCCTTACAGTATGGACCGCAATATCTGGCATTTGAGCCATGAAGGCGGGGACCTGGAGGACCCCTGGAACGCGCCTCAAAATGACCTGTATATGTTGACAACCCCGCCCGAACTGGCCCCCGACCAGCCGGCTTATGTGGAAATAAGCTTTGAAAAGGGAGTGCCGGTTGCGGTGGACGGTCAGGCCCTCGCTCCGGTGGAGATGCTGGAAAAGCTCAATGAATTGGGCGGCAAACACGGCGTCGGCATCATCGATATGGTGGAAAACCGGCTGGTGGGCATGAAGTCCCGCGGCGTCTATGAATGCCCCGGCGGCACAATCCTTTACACTGCCCACCGGGAACTGGAATACCTGACACTGGACCGCCAGACCATGCACTTCAAGGAAATCGTCTCCGGCAAGTATGCCGAGCTGGTCTATGACGGGGTGTGGTACGCCCCAATCCGTAAGGCCCTGGATGCCTTCGTCAGCAGTACCCAGGAGACCGTAACAGGCACGGTGAGGCTCAAGCTCTACAAGGGCAACTGCGTTCCCGCCGGGGCCCAGTCTCCCTACTCCATTTATAATCAGGAGTTTGTCACCTTCGGCCGGGATGGGGTGTATAACCAAAAGGATGCGGAAGGCTTTATCAACCTCTTTGGCCTGCCGCTGAAGGTCCGGGCCCTGATGGAGAAAAACTCTGGCTTGCGCTAAGCCCGATAGGTTATACTGGAAAAAGGAGCCGCAGCTCCTTTTTCCGGTTTTTACCCCACGAAACAACAATGAGTTTTTGGGTCACTACTGGGGTGAAAAACGCTGAGCTTTGGTCATCTGTGGCAGTCAGATGAACATTTCTTCCACAAATTTTCAATTCTCGGTCCTGGTATGAGTTACAACGGTGGTCCTATGTTTTACCCTTGTCATTTTTCCAAGCAGACAGGAGGTCATGTATTATGAAACTTTGGGGCGGACGGTTTCAGAAGAGTACGGACAAGCTGGCGGAGGACTTCCACTCTTCCATTTCCTTTGACCAGAGGCTGTACCGCCAGGATATCCAGGGGAGCATCGCCCATGCCCGGATGCTGGGGAAGTGCCGCATTATCGGTGAGGATGAGGCTCAGGCCATCATCGCCGGGCTGGAACAGGTGCTGGCAGATATAGAGGCGGGCAAGGTAGAATTTGAAGTAGGCGCCGAAGACATCCACATGAATGTGGAAAAAATCCTTACTGAGCGGATCGGCCCGGTGGGGAAGAAGCTCCACACGGGCAGGAGCCGCAATGACCAGGTGGCACTGGATATCAGGATGTATCTGAAGGAAGCCACAAGACGGACCCAGGAGCTTTTGCTCGGGTTGGAGGACACCCTTCTGAGACTGGCCCGTGAGCACCTGGAAACCTGGATGCCCGGTTATACCCACCTGCAAAAGGGCCAGCCCATTACCCTGGCCCACCACCTGATGGCTTACTTTCAGATGTTTTTGAGGGACCTGTCGAGGCTGGAGGACTGTCATGGGCGGACGGACGTTATGCCCCTGGGCTCTGGCGCCCTGGCAGGCACCACTTTCCCGATCGACCGGGAGATGGTCAAAAAGGAGCTTGGTTTTAGTCAGATTACCGCCAACAGCTTAGACGGGGTGAGCGACCGGGATTTTGCGATCGAGTTCTGCGCCTCCGCTTCTATGATTATGATGCACCTTAGCCGCCTGAGCGAAGAACTGATTCTCTGGTCCAGCGGGGAGTTCGCATTTATCAGCATGGATGACGCCTACTCAACAGGCTCAAGTATCATGCCGCAAAAGAAAAATCCTGATGTGGCAGAGCTGATTCGGGGTAAGACCGGGCGGGTGTACGGGGATTTAATCTCCCTGCTCACAGTGATGAAGGGGCTGCCCCTGGCATATAACAAGGACATGCAGGAGGACAAGGAAGCCCTGTTTGACGCGATTGATACCGTCCACAAATGCTTGCTCCTGACCACTCCCATGCTGCAAACCATGGAAGTGCGCAAGGACAACATGGGCCAAGGAGCCCGGGGAGGCTTTACCAACGCCACCGATGTGGCGGATTACCTGGCGAAAAAAGGTGTGCCCTTCCGGGAGGCCCATGAGATTGTAGGCAGATTGGTCCTGTACTGTACTCAGAAGCAGGTTGCACTGGAAGAGCTGCCTTTGGCCGAGTTCCAGGCCCTCTCACCTGCTTTTGAAGCGGACTTATATGATTTTATTACGGTGGAACACTGCGTAAGAGCACGCAAAGTGCCCGGCGGCCCTGCCCCTGAAATGGTGGCACAGGCCATCGCAGCAGGTGAGCAGGCCCTAGCCCGCTACAGGTGAGCCGAGTCCGAAGTCCGAGGTCCGAGGTCCGAAGTCCGACGTCCGACGTCCGAAGTCCGAAGTCCGATATAGGTATTCCTTTAGGGACATGAGTATTCAAGAACTTAAAAAAACGCCCGGGTCGGACATCGGACTTCTGACCTCGGACCTCGAGCTTTCGGAAACTCACCGGGTTCAGTGCCCGGGTCGGACATCGGACTTCTGACCTAGGATATCGAGCTTATGGAAACTCACCGGGTTTTGTGCCCGGGTCGGACATCGGACTTCTGACCTAGGATATCGAGCTTTCGGAAATTTACCGGGTTTAACGCCCGGGTCGGACATCGGACTTCTGACCTCGGACCTCGAGCTTTCGGAAACTCACCGGGTTTGGAAGGAGATTGGGAAGATGCAAGAGATAGCAGA
>JAJYNB010000413.1 GCA_021786555.1 Bacillota bacterium
TACGTTCTATATCGTTGGGGTCGATTCCGTCAATAATATCGACCTCCCCCGCCAACAGCTTATTGGCCCTGACAGAGTTTTCCTTCACCACCTGGAACATGACAGTGTCGATTTTCGGTTTGCCCCTCCAGTAGTCCTTGTTGGCCTTAAGCACGATTTTATCGTCTTTGTCCCACTTGTCAAAGACGTAGGGTCCTGTTCCCACCGGGTGCTGGCCAAAGTCTTTGCCCCATTTCTTAACAGCCTCGGGGCTGACAATAGGAGCCGTGAGAACCATGGCCAGATTGAGCAGGAAAGGCGCATAGGGATACTTCAGGCTAAATTTGACCGTGTTGTCGTCCACCACTGTAACTTTGTCAACCATGCCAAAGGAAAAGTCAGCATAGGGCATATCTGCTGTCTGATTAGGGGGAAGCTGACGTTCGATGCTGAACTTGACCGCCTCGGCGTTAAATGGCGTACCGTCGTGGAACTTTACTCCCTGGCGCAGCTTAAAGGTCCATTCCTTGCCGTCGCTGCTTGTACTCCATTCTGTAGCCAGGCCCGGCTCAATTTCCGTGGAACCAGCTTTGTACTGGACCAAATTGTCATAAATATTGCCAATGGGTTTTGCCGATTCGCCGTCCTCCACCAGGATGGGATCCAGGCTCATGGCATCTGCCCCCCGGGCATAGATCAGGACTTTTTCTTTTGGTTCCTTTACATCCCCGGTTGTTTTGCCCGAATTGCAGCCTGACAGGAACAGCGAGCCGGTAAATGCCAGCAGCAAAAGCAGGGCTACCCCTTTTCCCTTCATGCTTACAAACCTCCCTTTCCGACGAGCGCCTTTTGGAGATGCGCTCCTATAATTGGAAAATTTTGTTCTAACATCCTATGAGTATTCTGTGACTGCATCCAGGATTCCTTCCAAATGATGGTAGTACAAAGGTCCCTTATTTCGACATCATTTTTGCCCTTTTACTTGTGGATATGGGGATATGTTCCTGTGGATAATGTGGATAAGTATGTTAATAACTACTAAAAACGCCACTTCTTCTGTGGATAATCTCGTAAATCCATCAGAAAAAATCAGGCGTGCTGTCGCACGCCGCAAAAAGGCCCGCAGCTTGGCTGCGGGCCTTTATTTTCGTTGTTTCGTTTATATTGCTTTTACTCAGAACCCAAACGGTGTTTGGCAAAGCATTCCCGGCAGTAGACTGGCCGATTTGAAACAGGTTTAAACGGGACTTCCGTCTCAACCCCGCAGTCTGCGCAAATAGCAGTGTGGAGTTCCCGAGGCGGACGAGTACCTGTTGCGGTGTTCCTGGCTGCCTTACGGGCATTGCGGCATTCCCTGCACCGGGTGGGTTCGTTTTCAAACCCTTTTTCGGCGTAGAAAGCTTGCTCACCGGCTGTGAAAATAAAGGTGTTTCCACAGTCCTTACAGATTAACTCTTTGTCTTGGAACATCAGTGATCCCCTCACTTTTCAGACTTTGGGATGGGTTTGCTTAGGCTAAAAGTAGAAAAATCCGACCAAAAAGCAGTTCGGGCCTTTCGGTCGAATTTACTGCGGCAACTTTTTCTTCGAGAGGCGGTTAGTTTAATGCTGTGTGATCCTGCCTAAGCAAGCATCTTATGCTTTATTATATACAGGAAGATTATCCCGTGCAAGCATCTAGGAAAAAATATCCGTACCCCTGGCGCCCTGCCTGCCTGCCGCGACACAGACGGCCTGTAAGCCCACGGGGCCCGCTTGCCTAAGAACAGCGCCGCACGCCTCCAGGGTGGAACCGGTAGTGATAATGTCATCAACCAGCAAGACCTTTTTGCCCCGGACCCTGCCCTCCGCAGCCAGCCGAAAAGCCCCGTCCAGATTGGCAAGCCTGTCACTCCGGCCGAGGTTGGACTGAGGTTGGGTAATAGCTGAACGCTGCAGAATCCTGTGATCAAGTTCCACCTGCCAGTCCTTTGCCAGAGACTCCGCCAGCAGCATCGCCTGGTTATACCCTCGCTGCCTTAGCCTGCTTGGGTGGAGGGGAACCGGTATTACCAGGTCAGGCCTATCCGCTTCCGTTCCGGGCCCTGCCAGCAAAAGCCCCGCAAGGAACCTGCCAGCCCTCTTGTCCCCATGGTATTTAAACCGATGCAGGGCCTCCCTCAGGCTGCCTTCATAAGCTGCGAGGGCCCATACCCGGTCGGGAAAGCCGCTGCCGCGGGAACCGCAGTCATTACAAGGTCCGGCTTCACTCAGAAACTTACCACAACGCCGGCAGGCGGTTCGCTCGCGGTAATCGTTGAGAATCCTCCCGCTGCAGGAACAGTCATAAGCGCCGCACAAAGGGCACCCGGCCGACCTGGGGTAAAGCAGGTCCAAGCCTCGGGCTGCCCATTGTTCAATCTGAGATATATACCTGCCAAACCTGTGCATACCACCCATCTCCCCAATAAAATAGGGTTGCTTCTCAGGTATTCAGAATTCAGTAGTCAGAATTCAGAATGCCCCTCGGAAACGCCCCGGATAGACGATAAACCGCAAGTACGAACAAGTGCGCCTTCTGCCATACCAGTAAGTCTTCAAATGTTTTCGCCGGTTCTCTCATTCTGACTCCTGACTCCTGACTCCTGACTCCTGACTTCTGAATTCTGACAAAAAAAGAAGCCCACAAGTTAACGTGGTCTTCTTCGCGCCTTAGGTAGAAAATTCCTGCCGGACAGCCTTGCCCAGCATTTCCGCTCCTGTCCGCGGGTGCCAGTCAGAGTTAAACTCTATTATTACGTGCGGCCCCCTGCCCTCGTCAAGGGCGTAATCCAGTGTCAGGGAGGGGTAGCGGCCAGCCAGGCGCTGCAGGATTTCCATCGTCTGATCCACCGAGCCTGCATCCAGTATCACCAAACGGTGGGGCCTGCCCAGTCTCCGGCTCAACCGGACACACTCCCGCACCAGTCCTTCGATTTTCTCCTCCACATCCCGGACCTTGACCACCAAGAAAACTTCATTCTCCGGCAGCCTGGCCACAGCCTGGCCGGGCACAACCCAAAACCGATCCTTCAGGTTAAAATACACCAGGCAGCCCAAGCCATAAGCCGCAAATACGTATAACAGAACGCTCAGCACAGCCTTCCCTCCCCCGGACCCTACTAACAAGGTTATGCTGAGCTCCCGCTTTGGGTTCCAAAACCGGCCGCCGGGACTACCAGGCAAATCGTTTGTGTTAAGTCTGTCTGCACAACGAGTCACCCAAGGACCGTCCCCAAGTGACTCAAAAGTGAGTCAAGAGAGAACCGTCCCCAAGTGACTCACTCCTTGTACTAATTTATCTTTGAGGCCAGAGCCGCCAGTTCTGTGCTCTTTTGCGTAAGTTCTGCGGGCACCGCCGGCTTGCCGCCGACCCAAAGCGCCGCAGCCCTGTCCGGAACCTTGTCCAGCCGGCTTTGCAAGCGGCCGGCCAGTCCTGACCCCTGCAGCAAGAAATATTTCGCCAGTTCCCGCTGGCCCTGCCCCTCGGCCGCAGATGCCAGGGACTGGTAAAACTTAGCCAGCTCCAAATAGGACTCCCCGTGCAAGGTTTGGAAGGACAGCCGGTCCTCTGCCAGGGCCGCGGCTTGTTTGAGCTCGCCGTTGGCGGCCAGGATGCGGCTGGCCAAGCCCTTGATGTTTAAATCAGCGCTGTCCAGCCTTAAGGAGATTAGGATAAAGTCCCTGGCTTTGGCCAAGTCCCTTACTCCTGGAGAGTCAAAATATAATTCCGCTTCTTTGGCCGGGTAGCCCGAGCTCAAAGGGTCCCTTACCCGGGCCAGTTCCAGCTGCTGCAAGGCCTGCGCAGCCTGGCCCCGCTGCAGGTAAGACTCAGCCCGGCCCTCATATTCCGCAGCCTGGAGAAAGGAAATGCTGACAGCTGCAAGGCCCAAAGCCCCAGCTAAGAGCAGGACAGCCGCGGTAAGGTATCCGGCCCGGTTCCAACCGGCCTTATACTCCAGATCCCGGGCGGCGACAACTCCGGCGCTGCACCACACCAGAAAGCCCATGGCGCCAAAACTCAAGTCGAAATCAATCAGGCTGTGAACCGCTATCAGCAGCAGGCCGGAAAAGAGGACAGCAGACATCCCATCTCCCTGTCGGGCCCTGCGCCAGGCGGCCCGTCCCACCGAGAGCCACCAGGCAAGGTAGAAGGCCAGGCCCGGCAGGCCGCTTTCCACCGCTGCTTTTACAAGCTGGCTGTGGGGGTCGCTTACCCAGTAGGGGTAACTCTGATAGCGAGGGTATAACGCCCAGCCGCCACCGCCATAACCGGCAACCGGACTCAGGCTGACCATCTTCAGGGCGTCTCTGTAATAAGTAAGCCTTTCCTGAAACGTGTGCAGCTGCAAGCTTGCCGTTCCAAGACGGGACAGTGGGTTGAGGGTGCCCGGCCTGAAAGCCAACACCAGGCTCGCTGCCAGCAGCACGCCTAAAGCCCCGGGCCAAAGCAATTGCCTGATCTCCAGCCGTTGCAGCCGTTCCGGCAGGCCTCCAGCCAGCCCGGCCAGCACAAGGCCGCCGGCCGACACAATCCAGGCGGCGGTGCTGTTGCTGCTGCCCAGGTATTGGAGAAAGCCTGCTGCCGCGGGGATTCCCAGACCGAAAGCAAACAGAAGCCTATAAAAGTAATCTTTTCTTACTTCCGGCGGCAAGATCCAGAACAGCCAGGGTAAAGCCAGAATCAGTGCACCCAGCCCTCCGCGGGACCCTGTACCAATCAGGCACAGGACTATGACATACAGGGCCGGGAGGTAAAGCAGCCGCCAGCGGGCTTTGCTCTCCCGCCACAGGAACACTCCGAGCAAAAGCATAAACCCCAGGAAGGCTGCCAGGGTATTGGGATACTGAAAAGTCGAGTATATCCTGCCAGCCACATACCCGCCGGCTGCCTGATAAATCCCCAGGGCGGTAAACACCCCCAACAGGGCTACGCCGAAACCGCCCCAGAAAATAAAGGAGAGCAGGACTTTCAAGTCCCGGCGGCTCCAACCACCATACGCGGTAAGCCAGTAGACAGCCAGGAAACTGATTAATTTCAGCACTTCCGCCACAGCGGACCTGGCGTCCACAGCCCTTGCGGCCCCTGCCAGGTAAGCGGTCAGAAGACCTAAGGCAGCAAAGTCCAGCCGGCACGAAAAAAAACACAGCTTTTTAAGACGGGTGAAAACCGCCAAAACCAGCAGCAGGGCGACAAAAACCTGAGTGTAGAGCCACTCCCGCTGAAAAAAGAGGCCGGTCTGATAGGGGGCAGCCAGCAAGAGCAAAGCCAGCAGCCAGAAAACCGCCGCCTTAGTCAGCTTGGGGTTTTGGTCCGAGGGCAAATTTAAATTCCCC
>JAJYNB010000210.1 GCA_021786555.1 Bacillota bacterium
ACCGCCGGCTCAAACACATATCTTCCTCCTCGGGTACTGCCTGAAATCGGAAGGACTAAGAATTGTTTGCAAAGAGCTGGCGCTACGGCTCTTTATGACCCTGCTGAATTGGAGCAGGGTTTTGTAATTGGGTGAAGGTATTTAGAGAATGATGGCGAATTAGTACCCTGATTAATTGATTGCTTTTAAAAGGGCGGCAGCTGTGGTGCCGCCCTTTTAAACATAGGAGCTAAAAAAATGGTCTTTCGCAGATACCGCACATGGTTCACAACAATAATTATTTTGGGCCTGGCTGTAGTTTTAGTTCAGGTTTTCCCTTATTTACAGGACTTTCCCCGCTTACGGGGCACTGCCCAGGGCAGCGGGGCTACTTATCCTTTGCGCTCAAGTGACCGGGTATTGGTTGATTTAAATGGAGCCTGGCAGGCATACCCTTCGCTGGGTTCAGCCAAAGGCGCCTTGGCGCCGTCCCCTTCAAGTGAAGTTTATGGGGTGGGAAAGGCAGTTTATGCAACCGGCAACCCGGATAACAGCGTTCCAGTCCCCGGCAGCTGGACTTCCCCGATTGCTGCAAAGCAGTTTTTTCTCGGCAACGAGTTGGCGGGCATGAATTTTCGCCTGCATTTTTTGGGTGCCGGAGGTAAGGTTCGGGTCTTTGTCAATGGTTTTGCCCAGTCAGACATGGTTGGTGCGGCACGGGGGGGGAGCGTTCCGTTTTCCCTGGACATACCTGCTCCGCGCTTGAAGTTTGGGCAAGTTAATACCATCGCAGTTGAGTTGGAGAAACCGGATGCGGCGGGTCCTTGGCTTAATTTCCCCGGGCTCACGGGTGAAGTGTATCTGGAAGCGGTGGGACCTGTCCTGCTGGAGAGTCCCGGGGTTACAACCAAATTAAGCGGTGGCGGAGCAGAAGTGGACTACAGTATTCCGGTGGGACTGCAGCACCCGGAGGATGTGTTAAACGGGGAGGTAAGCCTGCTGGACGCCGGGGGAAATGTAGTTGCCAGCAACAGCTTCAGCATCAAGCCGTCAGCTGAGATCAACGTTAGCGGCAGCCTCAAGCTGCCGCAGGCCAGGTTATGGAGCACCTTGGACCCCTACCTGTACCGGATGGCGGTTGTAATTGACACCCCCAGGGGCGAGAGGGATTCCTATTCGTTTCCGGTGGGGTTGAGGACGATAAAGTTTGTCGGAAATGACTTACTCCTGAACGGGGCCAAGCTTGCGCCGAAAATTCTGGCCAGGGTAACCGATACCCCTGCAGCCGGCGGAGCGTCTGACGCCCCAACTTCTGAAGCGGACATCAAGTGGGCCAAGGCCCAGGGTTATAATATCCTGTACCTGCCTGACCGTCCTCCCCAGCCCTATCTGCTGGATTTGGCCGATCGTTACGGACTCCTGGTTTTGAGCCAGTATACCGGTGACGGAGAACTGCCGCAGGGCGGCTCCAGCGGTCCTGGGCAGGTTTTAGCCCAGTTGGGTTTTCATCCTTCTTTTCTGGCCCAGGGGCTGGGAGCGAACCTTGACCTTGAGGACCCAGCTGTAAAAGCTTACCTGGCTAAGAACACCGGATCACAGTTTTTCTACACAGCTTTGGGTAAAGCCAATAGCCTGATTTTTTCGGGCGGGGGGGAAATCAAGCTCAGTGCGCCCTATCTGGCGGATTATGTGGCGGTTAAGCCAAGCTTCCAGGGTTCCGGCTTTGTGGCGACCCATCTTGACCCTGCGGGGATTCTAAGCCGGGAGCGGGGGCAAAAATCCCAGGTTGCCGGCTCAGCAAGCAAGGCGGGTTTTTCACCCCTGATCCCGGTTTTGGCGGGAATTTTGAGCCTTTTCCTGGCGTTACAGAGCTGGCAGTTGGGAAATGTGCGTTTTGCCCACCTTATGGAGACCAGTCCGAAACGAAAACTGCGGCGGCAAATCAAGCTGCAGGCTTACTGGCTGCTGCTGCGTTTGGCGGTTCTCAGCTTGATCCCCGTAGATGCGGCTGTGAGATGGGGTTCTTCCCCGCTGGTTGATTACTGGATCGAACAGATTCCCATGGACTGGCTGCGGATTCTCTTTTGGTATCTTTTGGCCACTCCCTGGGCAATGTTCCTGACCCTTTACAGCAGCGGCTTGCTCCTGTCTATGCTCTTGGCCTGGCCCAGGGCCAGAAGCCTGCAGGGAAAGCCCGTCACGGTAGCTGTGCTGCTGTGGCTGGAAAAACGGAAACGCTGGATTGTGCCGGTTATCGCGGCGTGGATTCTGGCCCAATACGGTGGTCCCTTTGGCTTGGTGCCCTTGGTTATGTTTTTTGGCTATGGGCTGAGCCGTTCTGCAGTCAGTAAAGACGTACGCTGGGCCGGCGGCAAAACCTTTGACCTAGTTTATCTTGCCGGTCTTGGGGTCTCTCTGCTCATAATTTTCAGCCTAAACTGGGAACTCTTCAAATACCTGTACCATTGGTCCAAGTTAGGGGGGTAAGCATCATGGAGCTGAAAGGGAAACTTGTGCAGTGGCGGCGGTATCTCCACCAAAATCCGGAACTTTCTTTTGAGGAATTTAAGACCAGTGCATACCTGAAAAATGAACTTCAGGTAATGGGAGTGGAAACCCGGATGTTGGAGCCCACAGGGGTCATCGGCATCATAGCAGGGGATATGCCGGGCCCCACTGTGGCACTCCGGGCAGACATAGACGCCCTGCCCCTGCAGGATGAGAAGCGGGTAAGCTATAAATCGCGGGTTGCCGGGGTAATGCATGCCTGCGGGCATGACGGTCATGCCGCGATTCTGCTGGGAGCGGCTCAAGTCCTGGCGGAGAGGCGCGGGGAGCTTACGGGTAAGGTAATCCTCATTTTTCAGCCGGCTGAGGAAAAACCGCCGGGCGGGGCTGTGAAGGTAATCGAACAGGGCGGGCTGGAGGGAGTGGACTGGGTGTTCGGCCTGCACCTGTGGTCCGGGATCCCTGTCGAGCATGTCGGGCTTGCCGCCGGTCCGGTGATGGCCAATGCCGATGAGTTTTCGATCAAGGTCCTGGGCCGGGGGGGCCACGGCTCTATGCCGCAGGATAGCGTGGACTCGGTACTGATCGCAGCGGAAATCGTTACTTGCCTGCAAACCGTGGTAAGCAGGTCTGTCAGGCCGCTGGATCCCGCCGCAGTCAGTGTGGGGGCGATTAACGGCGGCACAGGCTTTAACATTATAGCCCAGGAGACCTTTTTAAAGGGAACTTATCGCAGCTTCTCCGAAGGGACCCGCTCCCTGATTGAACAGCGGATCAGGGAAATCTCCCACGGTATCTGCGCCGCCCACGGCGCCAAGTGTCAGGTTGACTGCCGCCGGGGCTACCCGGCTGTTGTCAATTCTGAGCGTGGAGTTGAAATTCTCAGGGCGGCCGCGGCTCGAGTGGTGGGAGAAAAGAGGGTGCTGGAGCCGGAACCGAGCCTCGGCGGTGAGGATTTCAGCTACTATCTGCAGAAGGTCCCCGGGGCCTTTATGTACCTGGGAGCAACTCCTGTTCAGGCTTTTCCGCACCACCACCCCAATTTTGATTTCGCCGAGGAGGCTATGGCCATAGGAGTTGAAATCCTGGTGCAGGCGGTATTTGAAGTTCAGCAAAAACAAGAAAACACCGATAGGTAAGTTGACGGAGTGCAGCTGTGGGGGAGAAGAATAAGCCGACTGAGCAATGGCCAAGAAGTGGGAAACGGTGACCGTTGGCACCCTTGTAACGGTCGGGGGGTGAAGGTTAATGTATGATGCTATTACCGATGTGAGCGGAATTGAAGTTGGCCACGCGGAGGACATGGAAGCTCTGACAGGCTGCAGTGTGGTACTCTGCCGCGAGGGAGCGGCAGTGGGTGTGGATGTGCGGGGCGCGGCGCCGGGGACACGGGAGACGGACCTCTGCCGCCCGGCTACCCTGGTGGAAAAAGCCCATGCTGTACTGCTGGCTGGGGGCAGCGCCTTCGGTCTTAACGCTGCCGCGGGGGTGATGCGCTTTCTCTGGGAGCGCGGTATTGGCTACGATGCGGGGGTTGCCAAGGTGCCCATTGTGCCTGGCGCGGTGATTTTTGACCTGGCCCTGGGCCAGGTGGCCTGGCCTGATGAAGGGATGGGCTATGAGGCCTGTCGCAGAGCCAGCAGTGAGTATGTTCCCCAAGGGTGCGTGGGAGCAGGCGCAGGGGCTTCGGTTGGTAAGCTGTTGGGACCGGGCCAGGCTACCAAAGCGGGAATCGGTACGGCCAGTATTAAAATTGGCGGGATTACGGTCGGCGCCCTGGTGGTCTTAAACGCCTTCGGCGATGTGGTACGGCCTGAAGATGGCCGAATTGTGGCAGGCGCCAGGTCGCCCGGGGATGGCAGTTTTGTTGACACTGTCAGGGAACTGCAAAAAGGCGCCGGCAAAGCTGCTTTTGGCGCCACCAATACCACTATAGGGGTCGTTGCTACCGATGCCTGCCTAACAGTAGAGCAGACAAATCATATGGCCAAGGTTGCCCATGACGGCCTGGCCCGGACTATCCGGCCGGTTCACACTATGGTTGACGGAGATACCCTGTTTGCCCTGGCTACAGGAAAAGTTTCCGGAGAGTGGGACCTGCTAAGTCTCGCTGCCGCGGCTGTTTATGCTGTCGAGAGGGCAGTCCTAAACGCAGTTTTATTGGCTACTCCTGCGGGGGGGCTGCCTTCAGGATTGAAAGAATGATTGGTTGAAAATATATGTCACAATTTGTTGTAGCCTAGCAATATATGAAAATACCTTGGTCACATAAAGTCTATCTCTCCCACATAGATATTAGCAGTTAAGGGATATACCAATTTTTACTAATTTGTATGTCCCGGGGGAGATGGGCAGGTTGATTAAAATAATAAAAGCGGTTTGGCGCAAGCTGAAAAACTACTTTTTTCATCCGGTGGAGACTCCGGTGTATTCTGAAGAGGAAGAACTGGCACGCCAGATTAAAGAAGCCGCAAACAAATTTAACCGAGCCTGGAAAAATTTCCGCTATGCCGATGCCCGATATGTGGATATCGCCATTATGGAGCTGCAGCAAGCCGAACTGGCATACGGACTGCTCAATAGGAAGTACCGTTTGTTAAAAGGAGACGAAGTACTGTTAGGGACCGATGAGAATCCCCGCAACAGATTTCGCTGGTTGTTTGCAGGCCAGGCTGAGCAGGAGAGCAAGGCTTGCGGATTCAATCAGCCTGTTGACGCGCGGGTACACGGCTGATATAATACGATTATTCATGTGACAACTGGATATTAATTACTTCTCTTATCAAGAGTGGCTGAGGGACTGGCCCAATGAAGCCCGGCAACCGGCAGTATG
>JAJYNB010000224.1 GCA_021786555.1 Bacillota bacterium
TTGGCGCGAAGCTTAAGCGGTCAAATCCTTGAGTGATGCTACCATGTTGATTGCATCTTTGAGGGCGTTATTAGCGTCTTTGGCAAACCCATCGGCGCCCCATTTGTTGGCGAGGTCCTCGTTGACCGGCGCCCCACCGATCATGATTCTGCACTTGGGGTTTCTCTCTTTGACCTTTTTGATAACTTCGGGCATGCCCACCATAGTGGTAGTCATCATTGCCGAGAGGCAAAGCAGTTCAGAGTCTGTGCGCAGCTGCTCCTCGACAAATTTGTCCAGCGGCACGTCACGGCCAAGATCCACCACTTCAAAACCGGCAACGTCAAACATCATCTTCACGATATTCTTGCCGATGTCGTGCACGTCGCCCTGAACCACTCCCATTACCACTGTGCCCTTGAGGTCTCCCTCCTTGCGCTGGATATGGGGTTTCAGGATGTCGAGCCCTGCATAGAGGGCGTCGGCGCACATCAGCATTTCCGGCACAAAATATTCGTGTTCTTCGTAAAGTTCGCCAACTCGCTGCATTCCCGCCACCAGGCCCTCAAAGACAGCCCTATGGGCATCCATGCCGGATTCCACAGCTTCTTTGGCGGCATCTACGGTAACATCTTCATCGTAATTGACGACGCCTTCTTTAAGTCTTGTAATAAGGTCTTGTTCCTGTTCCGCAGTGAGCATTGACAAATCCCCCTTCAAACTTTTATTTTGGAGTTATACCTGAGGAGTGTGGCGCAAGGCGCCAGTGTGCTGCTCCAGTTTGGATCCTGCAGGCCATATCCGGGTGTCTATAACTCATTGCAACTTTCATGCCAGGATTCTCTGCCAGACAAAAAAGCAGGGATTATACCGCTTTTTCCAGCCTAGGGACTGGGTCAGTAAGAAAAAAGTACTTAGCCAGGGGTAAACAAGGTGGAACAAAACTGTTCCGCTGTAAAATTAGTTTTAAAAATATTCTGAATATTCTTTACTTGGGAATAGCTGACTTTTAAAGGCCTTTACTGCCTGGAAGGAGGAGGAAACATGGCTGGAACAAGAATGTTCCAGCTGGTGTAAAAATTATCCAGGCAAAGAACAATTTTTGAGCTTTTGAAAAATACCTTGCAAAAAGTTACCGGCGCGGCTTAAAATATGCTTAACCTCAAAGTTATTTCAGAATATTCAGAAAAAACTGTGTGAGGTGAGGAGAACTTGTCCGGTTTATTGGCTTTGTATCAAATTGACTATTACCGGCCTTGGCTTCTGTTTATTGTGATTCAGGTTACAGCCCTTGCCGTGTTTGCTTTTGGGGCTTGGGAGAAACTGCATATTCTGCGGCAGTCCGGGAGAGGGGCTCTCTACAGTAAGTTTCGCCCTGGCCCGGTGTTTAGAGTCTTCTGGCGTGAAGTTATTGCACAGCTGCAGTTGAAGGAGCGCGGCCTGCTGCGCTGGGTAATGCACTTGCTGATTTTCTACGGTTTTTTGGGTTTGGCGCTGATTTCGGCCTTGATTGAGGGAATAAAGCTTTTAAACGTAGAGTCGGACGCCAACCGCTATCTTGTTGATTTTTGGGGAGATCTCTTTGGCTGGTTGTTGTTGGTTGGTCTGGCTATCGCCCTGTACCGCCGGGTAGTCCGCCACGAAGAGCAGCTTTTTTCCATCGCCGCGGACGGCTGGGCGCTGGGACTGCTCTTGACATTGGTTGTAACCGGTTTTGGCCTGGAAGCCCTGCGCTTCAGCCTGCTGCCCCTGGCTGAGACCCATTGGTTCTCGTTTATTGGTTACCCGCTATCCCTGGGACTGCGCTGGGGTGGCGCAACCAAGGCCTGGCTCAGTGTACTTTGGACCCTGCATGGTTTGTTGGGAGGGGTTTTTATAGCCTACATCCCTTATAGCAAATTCACACATATTATTGCCTCCCCTGTGGAGGTTTTGGTAAATGCTTCAGAAGAAGCATGGAGGAGTGATCTGTATGGGCAGCGGAAACGCGGCCGCCAGGCAAATCCCACTTCATCACTTTAATGTGAGACAGCTGCTTGAGCCGGATGCCTGCACTCGCTGTGGTGAATGCCTTAACTGGTGCCCGGTTTATGCTGTGGACAAAAAAGAGGGGATTACGCCCCGGTCCAAACTGGATACTCTCAAACGTTTGCTAAAAAGTCAGAATGGTTTATTAGCCAGGCTGGGTAATAAACAGGTTAATTCGAGCCAGGTAGACGAATTCGTCAGGGCTGTTTATGAATGTACGGTTTGCGGTCAGTGCCATTACGTCTGTCCCGTCAGGATTGATACACCCGAATTATGGGAAGCTGTACGGGAAGCGCTGGTATCTGCTGGCTACAGCCAGCCTGGGGACCAGGCGCCGTACCTGGAGAAAATTAAGCAGTTCAACAACCCCTTTCTGGAACCGGCTGAGCGGCGGAGAGCATGGGCAGATCAGGCCGCCGCTGCAGGCAGAATTAAACCGGTAAAGAATATCCTGAAGGACCCTGCGCCGGTCCTGTATTTTGTGGGCTGTACAGCCAGTTACGACCCCAAGGTCAAAACGGTCGCCGAATATACGGCTGCAGTACTGCAAAAAGCCGGGGTGGATTTTGGCATCCTGGGGGAGAATGAGAACTGCTGCAGGGGTAAACTGCGCAGGATGGGAGATCCGGCTTTTGCAGCGCTGGGCAAGGAAAATGTTGACGTTTTCAACACTTTGGGTGTCAAGACGGTAGTGACTTCCTGCGCCGGATGCTATAAGACCCTGAAGCAGGATTACCCTAAGCTGGGCCGGGAAAACTTTGAGGTCCTGCACATAACAGAATATCTCGACCGCCTGCTGGACGAGGGCAGATTGAGCTTTGAGCGGTCTCTGCCCTTGACGGTGACTTATCATGATCCATGTCACCTGGGACGACACAACCACATTTATGACGCCCCGCGCCGGGTACTGCAAGCCATCCCGGGTTTGACACTGACCGAAATGGAACGGATCCGGCAAAACTCCCGCTGCTGTGGGGGCGGAGGCGGCATGAAGCTCGCTTACCATGATGTCCAGGTGGCGGTGACAACGGCCCGCCTGCATGAGGCGGAGGAGACCGGGGCCACTGATCTGGTCACTCCGTGCCCTACTTGTGCGCTCACATTGTTGTCAGGTACGGATGCGGCCGGCACAAGCATCAGGGTAAGGCACGAGCTGGAATTGGTTTATCTTGCCTGCGGCGGTGAAAACCCGACCGCCTGAAATGGGCGGATAGTCGTTTCCCTTCAAAGGACCGACGCGCAGCACAACAAAGCCCTGTCCGGTATGGGACAGGGCTTTTGACTGCTTAGTTGTAGTTGCTGATATTATATTGGTGCGCTTTGCGCAAAACCGTGGCGTGGGTTACACCGAGGGCCCGGGCAGCTTTGCGGGTACTGCCATGTTTGCTTAAGGCCCGCTGAATCAGCTCCTTCTCGACCAGTTCACTCGCTTCTTTGAGCGGGATGATCCCGCTCAACACCAGCTTCATCTTGTCCCCCGGCTCAGTACTGCCAAAATAATAGGGCAGGTGCCTGGGCAGGATTAAATCTTCATCGCTCATAACTACAAGCCGTTCCACCAGGTTTTCCAGTTCACGCACATTTCCCGGCCATTCGTAACTTTCAAACTGGTCGAAGACTTCCGCGGAAATTTTTTTGTTCAGGTTGTATTTCTGATTGCAGTTATCAAGGAATTTGAGGGTAAGGGGCAGGATGTCCATTTTACGCTGCCGCAGGGAAGGGATGTTAATAGGCACCACATTAAGACGGTAATACAGGTCTTCCCGGAAAAGCCCGTTCTTTACCATCTCCTGCAAGTTTTTGTTGGTAGCGGCAATCATCCGGACATTGAGCTGAATTGGTTTTACGCTGCCAATCCGGTATATTTGCTGTTCCTGTAATGCTCTTAACAGTTTGACCTGCAGGGAAAAAGGGAGCTCGCCTACTTCATCCAGCAGCAATGTACCATTGTTTGCTATTTCGAGTATGCCTAATTTACCGTCCCGGTTTGCGCCAGTAAACGCTCCTTTCTCATAGCCGAAAAGTTCAGACTCTAACAGGTTTTCAGGAATGGCGCCGCAGTTGATTTGGATAAAGGGCCCCCCCTTGCGTTTGCTCGTCTTATGAATGATTTTGGCGATGATCTCTTTGCCAACCCCGGATTCCCCGGTGATTAGGACGGTTGAATCAACCTGAGCGACCCGGATGGTGAGTTCAAGCACCCTTAACATTTCCGGGCTCTGGTAAACGTAATTTTCAAAGGTCAACAGCTTCTTGCGCAGAATTTCTACTTCCGAAGCAACCCTTGTCTGTTCACTCCTGGTTTTCTCCAATTGGTTTTGCAGCGAAATCAACTCTGTCATGTCCCGGATGTCGAACACAATGCGGATGATTGACTCGCCTCGGTCATCCAAGACCGGAGTGGCCATAATCAAAAGCTCAATGCCGCCGGGGCAGCGGGCAGAAACCGTTACCGCGTCCCTCTTGACGCTTACGGCCTGGAACACTTCCCACAAATCGAGGTTGCACCGGCCGGCTTCGGTAACCATCGGGGGGAGGTCGCACAGGCGTACCCCTTCCAAAGGAAAGTCTGAGCCCGTCCTGATGATGCGCCACAGACTGTCATTAGCCCTGATCAGGGTTCCTGCCGCGTCGACGATGATTATGCCGTCCCGCGATGATTCAATCACACTGCGCAGTTCAGAATAGAGTTCCTTTACCGCGACCAGTTCCCTGAGGATCTGTTCCAACTCAGACACATCCTGGAGTACACTTACTGCACCGGTTATCTGCCCGTCTTTAATGATTGGTGTGCGGTTGCAAATTGCCTTTGTTTGGTTAAACACGCAGGAAGCGCTGAACTCACTTGTGCCTGTAGCCAAAACATCAAGCAGATTTGCTTCCTGCTTGGAAGGGAGGGCAACAGCCAGATATCTGCCGAGCGCTTTGCCGGCCGGCACTCCTGTAATCCTTTCGGCCGCAGGATTAAACATTCTTACAATCCCATCCAGGTCCACAGCGATAATTCCGTTGTGCAGGCAATCAACTATTGTAGACAACTCATTGCTCTTTTCCAGCAAAGCGTCATGCACAGCCGTGATCAATTCCAGACGGGTTAAAATTCCGGTCAGCTGCCCTGCCGAATTCTGCACCAGCAGACGTTCTAGGGGCAGGTCCTGGACATCTGCGAAGGGGGTTTCTTCATTGACCCACAGGTGGCTTATGTCCGTCTCCATAATTTCTTCGACAGTTGCGTCTAAACTAAGGCCTGAAACAAGTTTGCTCACAAGCTGGTAGAGCGTCAGGATGCCTGCAACCGAATCACCTTG
>JAJYNB010000287.1 GCA_021786555.1 Bacillota bacterium
AAGAGCTTTTTAGAGGATATGGATTGCTGGTGCCAAAAGGACAGGTGGTCACGAGCCCAACTGAGGTAGGGGTTGTTGCCCGCAGCGGAACCCTGACCTACGAGATTGTCGCTAACCTGACCGCTTCAGGCCTAGGGCAGTCTACCGTGGTCGGGCTGGGAGGGGACAAGGTAGTTGGCCTTTCCTTTACCGATGTGCTGCAGAGGTTTGAATCTGATCCAGATACCAGGGCCGTGGTTCTGGTTGGAGAAATTGGCGGGAATGCCGAGGAGGAAGCTGCTTCCTACATCAGACAAATGAGTAAGCCCGTTGTTACCAAGCCTAGTCCCAAACCACTCATCTGGTATGTGCCATAACCGATAAAATTTTAAGGAGGAGTCAAACATGCCCGAAAAAGACATTACAAGTTTACGCAGTGCCCTGGAATACCTCAAGCAAGAAGAAGGAGAACTGTTGGTGACCGATGCGGAGATCGATCCATATCTGGAGTTGACAGGAATCCAAAAATCCTTTGAAGCCGGGCCGACCCTGTTGTTTGAAAACGTTAAGGGGTACCCAAACGCCCGGCTGACAACCAACCTCTTTGCCTCGGAAGCCAGAATCGCCAAGCTGTTTGATGTGGAAGATCCGAGCAAGCTGAAGTTCAAAATCGCTAATGCCATTAACAACCCGCTGCCCCCTAAAGTGGTGGAGGATGCTCCCTGTCAGGAAGTTGTAATCACCAAAGATATCGATGTGTGGCCCATTGTCCCCATGATTCAGCACACCGTCAGTGATCCGGGGCGTACCCTGGGGGGCGGCAACACTTTGGTGACGGGCAAGTATTTCTGGGGCGGTACTCATATCAGCTATAACCGCATGAATTTCCGGGACAACAAGGACTTTGCCAGCTTCCAGATCTCTCCGGGCTCTCATACGGATATGGTCGCCACCGAGTGGTATAAAAAAGGCCCGATTCCCATGACCATTAACATGGGGGTTCCCCCAGCCTGTACCATGATGGCAGGTTCCGGGTTCATGTACACGATCCTGCCCAAAGGCTGTGATGAGCTGGGAGTGGCCGGCGGGATCCAAGGCTCGCCCATAGAAATTGTAAAATGCAAGACAGTTGACGCCTATGCCATCGCCCAAGCTGAAATTGTAATAGAAGGATACCTGGATACCACCCAAAAGGTTTGGGAGAGCCCGTTAGCGGAAAAAGAGCAGAAACAGGGGGTTTTCCCTTTCCATCCCGAATGGTCCGGGTACATGGGCAAAGCCTATCGCACCTACAAATTCCAAGTGACCGCAATTACTCACCGCAAAGACAAACCGATTTACTATCCCTTGGCTGTGCACAGCTATGATGACCATAACATCGACTGCAAGGTCAGGGAAGCGGCATTTTATGAGCTGGCGGAAAGGACAGTGCCAGGCCTGGTTATTGATACCCACATCCCGCTCGGCATGACCGACTGGGGCGGAGTGATCTACCAGGTGAGGAAGCGCCGCAAACGGGACGACGGGTGGCAAAAAAATATTCTGTCAGCTGCCTGCTCTTTATCGCAGGGACTCCGCCTGGCAATCGCTGTGGACGAGGACGTCGATATCTATAACGCTGAAGATGTGCTTTGGGCCCTCTCAACCAGGGTTGACGGGGATAAAGATATCCAGCTGGTGGCTACCGGCGGCATGGGCCAGACCTTCCAACCGGCCGAACGCAGCGCTGCCGCCCCCGGGGCCCAATGGGTCCGTTCCGAATCGCGCTATGCTGGCGGTATTGCCATCGATGCTACGGTGCCCTTCGAATTCAAGTGGGCCTATGAGCGTGCCGGTTACCCGGTAGACAAAGTTGATCTTAGGAAATGGTTCCAGGAGAAGGACATCAAACAGGCGCTGGATTCTCAACATCCTTACGCCAAATGGCTGGCAGCCACCGGTATTTAACTTCGCTCTATCTTTGCTGGATACCTGGAAGCAGGGTAAGGCCCTGCTTCCAGTCTCCATAGCGCTAGGAGGTGTCGTATATGGCAGGTTCGCAAGGAGGCAAAGGGCTGCTGGAAGGATACAGGGTCCTGGATCTTACCGACCAGGTTGGCTGGCTGGCCGGCAAAATTATGGGGGACCTGGGAGCGGATGTAATCAAGATCGAGCGTCCCGGCGGCGACCCTGGCAGAAATGTCGGCCCGTTTTACCAGGACATACCGGATCCGGAAAAAAGCCTTACCTGGTGGGCCTACAACAACAACAAACGGGGCATTACCCTGGATATTACCACGGTGACCGGTGCAACATTGTTTAAGCAGCTGGCCTCAAAGGCTGATTTTGTTTTCGAGTCTTTCACGCCAGGCTTTTTGGCCGGCCTCGGGCTAAGTTACAGTGACTTGAGCCGGGAAAATCCTGCACTGATTCTGACCTCAGTTACTCCCTTCGGTCAAACCGGGCCTTACAGCGGGTACCAGGCATCTGACCTGGAATTGATGGCCACCAGCGGGGTAATGGCCCTGTTCGGAAGTCCCGACCGGCCGCCCGTCCGCGTATCCTCACCCCAGTCCTATATGTGGGCCGGAATGAGCGCTGCCATGGGCGCTTTGATTGCCAACTTTCATCGCGCCCTTACGGGTCAGGGACAGCATGTAGATGTGTCAGCCCAGGCCAGCATCCTTTGGGCCATTACCCCGGCTCAAACTCATTGGGATTTACTGCAAAAGGACTTGAGCCGTGACGGTGAATTTATTACCGGGCGCAGTGTAACCGGCGCTAAGATGAGGGCTATTTATCGCTGCCGGGATGGCTTCATCAACTTTATCGTCTACGGCGGCGCCGCCGGCAAGGCAACGAACAAGGCCCTGGTGCAGTGGATGAACGAAGACGGCATGGCCCCACAGTTTCTTTTGGAAAAGGATTGGGATAATTTCAATATTGCAACCGTCAGTCAGGAAGAAATCGACCAAATAGAAAAGCCGATTGAAGCTTTCCTAAAGACTAAAACCAAAGCCGATTTCTTCCGGGAAGCCATCAAGCGCCGTATGCTGGGATATCCTGTGTCCTCCGCCCAGGACATAATTTCGGATCCTCAGCTCCAGGTCAGGGGTTTTTGGACGGAAGTTCAACATCCGGAGCTGGGCACCAGCATTACCTATCCTGGGGGCTTCGGCAAGTTTTCCGGGGCGTGGTGCGGGGTCAGCCGTCGTGCTCCCTTGATCGGAGAAGACAATATGGAAGTTTTCAAGGGAGAGCTGGGTTTAACAAGTACAGAAGTCATCCGGCTCAAGCAAGCTGGGGTTATTTGAGCAAAGGGGGTGTAAACATGGATAAACAAGCCTTGGACGGACTTAAGGTGGTAGAATTTGCGGCCTATGCCGCCGGGCCGGTTACCGGCAAATACCTGGCGGATTTCGGAGCCACCGTAATCCACTTGGAATCAGGCAGCCGGCCGGACGGTTTTCGCCTGCAATATCCCCCCTTCGCTAAAAATAAGCCTGGGGTTAATCGTTCCGGCACCTTTGCGGTCTGCAACAATAACAAGTACGGCATCACTATTGACTTAAAGGCCCCGGGCGGTGTGGAACTTGCCAAACGCGTAGTTGCCTGGGCCGATGTGGTAATTGAAAATTTCACGCCAGGGACCATGGATAGACTGGGTTTAGGGTACAAGGAACTGTCCAGGGTCAACAACAGGTTGATCATGCTCAGTACCTGTAACCAGGGACAGGACGGCCCCCATGCCAGCCACCCGGGCTTCGGTTCTCAACTAACATCATTATCGGGCTTTACATTTTTGACGGGTTTTCCTGATGGTCCCCTGTCCCTCCTATTTGGACCCTATATTGACTTCATCGGGGTAGGGTACGGCGTCATAGCAGTTATGGCAGCGCTTGACCACCGCCGGCGCACCGGAGAAGGCCAGTATATCGACCTGGCTCAGTATGAAAACGGGGTTCAGTTCCTGGCCCAGGTGGTGCTGGACTACAACGTAAACGGGCGAGCTCTTTCACGTATGGGAAACCGCTGCGATTTTGCCGCACCCCATGGTGTCTACCCCTGCCAGGGTGAGGACCGCTGGTGCGCCTTGAGTGTTTTCGATGATGACGAATGGTTGGAACTGCAGCAAATCATGGGCAATCCCGCCTGGGCAGCAGACCCCGGATTTGGGACCCTCATCGGCCGGAAACAGCACGAAGGGGAGTTAGATGAGAGGCTTTCCCAGTGGACAGTCCAGTTCGCTCCGGAAGAATTGATGCAGACCTTGCAGAACGGCGGAATCCGTGCCGGGATACTAAACCGGGTAAGGGATGTTTACACCGATCCGCAGTACGAGCACCGCAGGATATGGCGGGGAATGGAACACCCGGAGATGGGAGTCTTCCACTACCAGGCACCGCCTTTTGAACTGGAATCTACTCCGGCTGTGCTTGACCGACCCAGTCCTTGCCTGGGAGAACACAACGAGTATTTCTTCTGTCAGATTCTTCAGCTGGAAGAGGAGGAATATCGCAAACTGGTGGAAACCCGGGTGATCGCCTGATACCAGGCATGTAGTTTACCGCTTTTCAATCTGGGCAAATCAGAAGGCAGCAAGGCCTTCTGATTTTTTTTGCGCGCAGGAAGGTTTTTAAGAAAAGTCCTATTGATTGAGCAAGATTGCCAATTGGTTAAACTTACTGCCCAACTATAATTGCAGTAAATATTGCAACTAGATAAAAGCTGAGGTATTCACACCGTTTTGGAGAATGCACACCCATAAGGAAAGGAGGAGGAAGTCATGGGTTATAAGGATTTGCGGGAGTGGCTGCAGCAAGTGGAAGGGCTGGGAGAATTAAAGAAGATTGAAGGGGCGGACTGGAATCTGGAAATGGGGGCAATTACGGAAATTCTCTATAAGGAAGGCAGAGAACCAGTGCCGCCGGCGGTGCTGTTTGACAAGGTACCGGGGTATCCGCAGGGTTTCCGCACCCTGTTCGGTTTGACCACTTCGCCTAAGCGCATGGCCCTGACCCTGGGCTTGCCGCCGGCATCGAGCAATCTGGAAGTAGTGAGGGCTTACCGGGACAAATTAAAGACACTAAAACCTGTTCCTCCCCGGGTAGTTCAAGCTGGACCTGTCCTGGAGAATGTGGACCGGGGGGAACAGATCAACCTGCTAAAGTTTCCTGTCCCCTTAATGCACGAGCTTGACGGTGGCAGATATATCGGCACGGCTTCCCTGGTCATCACCCGGGACCCGGATGAGGGCTGGGTGAATTTCGGCGCTTACCGGGGAATGGTCCACGACGGGAAGTCTATGGCCTTTTATGTCTCACCTGGTAAGCAC
>JAJYNB010000124.1 GCA_021786555.1 Bacillota bacterium
ATCTCCTTGGCATCTTGGCCGGGGCAACCCTGGCCGGGCTGATCCACAGCAGCGGCGTCACCACCGGGATGGTGATTGTCCTGGCCTCCCAAAACCTGGTTACCCTGCCCACGGCCATCGCCATCGTGCTCGGCGCCAATATGGGCACCTGTGTTACTGCGCTGCTGGCATCCATCGGAGGGGACACAGGCGCCAAAAGGGTTGCGGTGTCCCATCTGCTGTTAAATGTTCTGGGAGTGGCGGCCTTCTACCCGTTTCTTGATCCTTTTGCTGCCCTGAATTCCTGGTTGGCGCATGATCTGGGCCGTCAGGTAGCCCATGCCCATACTTTGTTTAATGTTTCATCCTCTCTGATCATACTTCCCGTAGTCAGGCCCTTTGCCAAGCTGATCTGCCTGCTGGTGCCCTCCAGGGGATAAGCAGTGTTCAGCCGCCTATTGTGATCTCCGTGACTTTGCCGATGCGCGATTGGTGCATAATGCCTGCGCCATCAACAGAGTCGGTAACATCGGCAAAAACCATTTTGTTGGGCCCCGACCACCCCAAAAATGTGCTGTCTGTGCTGACCAGATGCGGAACACCCTTATCCACAGGCATAACCCATAACTCTCCCCACCTGGTGGCACCGGTAGCAGGCCCGGTGAAAGTCAAAAACTTACCCCCGGGGGACAGGCCCGGAAAAGCCCCCAGCGCCTGGGCCATGTCGCTGTCCGGTGCCGGGCTTTGTGTCCCGGTCCGGTCATCTATGCTTACCAGGCGCAGCTGGGGCCTGCGGTAGAAATAATTTCCGTCAAAAACCGCGGCCAGCAGCCTGCCGTCCGCAGTCCAGCCGATATAAAAAGTTCCGGCTTTGACCTTGAACCGCGACAGCTCCTCACCACTGCTGTTTATCAGCCGTGTTTCCACACCTGCAAGCCGGTCCTGGGCTGACGGACTCAGGAGCAGCCTGGAACTATCCGGTGCCCAGAGGAGCTGGCCCACCCCAAATTGGGAAAGGGCATACGGTATCTTTTTCCCTGTCTCCAATTCCAGAATCACCAGTTCCTGGTCATGGACATACGCTAAAAACCGGCCGTCCGGTGACAATCCGGGTCCGTAGGGACGTACATCCCAAGCCAATTGGTCCAGTTCCCGGGTCCCTTTGCTGTTGAGCAGGCACAATATGCCGCCTGAGTTCTGCGTCCGTTTTAAATACACGACATTATCGTTTCCGGTTATTCCCACCAGGTCCACCGAACCGGAAACTTTAACCAGCTCCCTCTTCCGGCCGGATTGCAGGTCCAGCTCCATTATCCGGCCTTCCCTCCCCTCCGTGTTCTCTGCCCAGACTAATTTTCCACTGTCGGCAACAAGCAAGGCCGACTGGATTCCCCCAAGAGTTGTATTCACCTGGTATACCTTTTTTTGCAGCACCGGACCGTTGTTCCCGTTAGGTAGATAATTGGCCAAAAGCTGTCTGGTTGATTCAGGCAGGTTCGGGTCTTCGCTCATCCGGCGAATTCCCGCCTCATCACCCGCTGAGGCCAGCAGACGCGCCTGCTGCAGCAAGAGGGCAGGATTTCCCGGCAGGATTTTCAATCCTTCCGCCAGCAAGTTTTGCTTTTCAGTCAGGTTAGTGTTTATTCCCGCTGACGCAAAGGCCTGCCCCTGAACACTGACAATGAACACCTCTGCCAGGTCAGCCTGGACCTCTTTATCCGCCAGCTCCGCCGGGGTAACGTCCGCCAGTATGTTGTCAAATTCGGCTTTCCTGCCCAGGGCCAGGTACCTGTAGGCCAGCTCAAGCCTGTACATGGGATTGGGGTCAAGGCTGACAGCACGTTTAAGCATATCCAAAGCGATGCTCTGGTTGGGGGGTATGCGCATGGCGCCGGTATACACCTCTTTTGCCATGAGCTGTTTGACTTCCTGGTCCTCGGGCGAATACCGCAGGGCCTGTTCCAGGAAGGTCATGGCCTGAGAACCGCTGCTGTTAAAGGGATCCTTCTCCATTGCCTGCCTGGCTTCCCCCAGCAGTGCCTGGGTAAGCAGGCCGTACAGGGCCTTTCCCCTCGTTTCATCCTTGTTAATCAAAGCGGTAAGCATATCATCAACCTGCTTAAATTCCTGTCGGGACAGCCGGACCTGGGCAATTTTGGCCTGCACATCCAAATTGCCGGGACTAGCCTCCAAAGCAAGGTTATATTCTTTAAGGGCAGTCTCGTAATCCCCTGAAGCTTCAGCCCTTGCTCCCGCTCGAATATGGCTTTGCAGAGGGCTGTTGGCCCCGGTTACCCAGACCGCACCCAAAACCGCAATGAGCACAAGCGTGGAAACCGCCAACCCTTTTAGATTAACCGCAGGCAGCCTCATGCTCCCACCTCCTTTAGGTAACCGTTTCCTTTTTCGACTTATTATGCCAGAACTCCTGCCGCCCCGGAAATATGCCGGGTCAAATTGACTTTGCGCAGCCTTCTGCTGATACAAAATAATTATAAGGCGTTAAATCCGGGGTGCACAAGACATTAGCCCGACTTTCGTTTTTCCAGCCCAAAATCAAGCCCGAAAAATATTTTTTGACACGTCCAAGTCCGTCTATCGCACAAAAGCTTAAAAATACTCACTTGCCTGATGTACCAGGGGTCGTTGTAGTGACCTAAATCTGATTTCCAGGTAATTTATCCCATTGATTAGCCTTGCTGATCCCTGTTAATCTGAAAGAGAAATTGGCACTTTCCTCATGAGATAACAAAAGGGGCTGAACTATTGGGAAAAACTAACTTGTAGTGACAGAAATAAAATCAAAAATCCTGTCATACCAAGGGTTTGACCGTCTTCAAAACGAAAGTCGGGTTAGGTGAACTTAGTCACAAGCAACATCGGGCACACAGAAGTGGCAGCCCAGTTAATTATGGGCTGCCACTAAGCTACTTAATCCTGCGTCAAGGTTACGGTTTGGAAAAGCGAGTTTGAAAGACTTCGTCTGGGCAGGAATTTACTTTCTATACAGTGTTCGTGTACTTGGTATTGAGGTTACACCGTTAAAAACCGAGGTGACACTAATGGTTACTGGAGTTGAGCCTGCTGGAACAAAATAGTCAAAAACAAAATTCCCATTAGAGTCAACCGCTGCTTGCTGACCGCCAACCACAACCTTGCTGTTTGGAATCGTACTGCCGCTGACCCTGACCGTGGTTGCAGAAGTTGTGATAGAGAAGTTTTCCGGTGGACTGTTCAGCACCGGAGCTGTCAGGTAAATCACTGAAACCGTTTGTGTGGCAGATCCTGCATCATTGGTCGCCGTTACGATTATCGAATTACTCCCCGGCTGCAGGGATACGTTGGCACCGAACTTGCCGCTAGTGGTATCGGGGTCAGCCGTAACTGTACCGTTCGACCCTTTCAGCGTCACCGCGCCTGCCCCTTCGGCAGTGCCGCTTACAAGTATGGACTTTGTGCTGACCACCAGACCGTCTTTCGGGGCTGTTATGCTTATGCCGGGCAAATTTTGCGTGGACTGGGGAGTAGTAGTTTGTTGCTGTTGCTGCAGGGTGGTGACCGATACCGTATTGCCCGGAAACATGCGGCTTTGGGCATCGTAGACCTGGAGCCAGTAATTGTACTGTTTCCCGGCTTCCAAGCCGTAATCGGTACAGGTTAAGGCTCCCCCGGGCCAACTTTTTACCAAGCTGGCGCCGGAACCTGAATTGCGGTAAAGCTCGGCCCGTATGACCCCGGTGGAAGCCGAGATGGACAAGCTGACCGCATTACTGGCAGCGGCTGTTGGAAAGCTGATGCTGCCAACTTGGACCTGGGGCTTGGTATCACTGGGCTGGTTCGTACCGGCCGGGCTATTGGAAGCTTCAATCAGTTTATCGGGCGCATTGCCATACACAATGCCATTGAGCAGGTCGGAGGAGACTTGTTTGGCTTGTTTGGGATCCACACCCCAATAGCTAATGCCATCGATGCTGAGGAATGACCCAGGCAGGGTTTGGCTGATAACACTTGAACTGTCAAAGTGGACAGCAACTTTGGCCATGTCGATTAAGTCTGACAGCGGCAAATTGGTCTCTACCGCCGCGTAGAATTGTGGGATGAGAGTAGGGATTTTCAGGATCGTGCCTGGTTCCATCAGCTTCTGGGCAACAGCTTTCAAGACAACCTGCTGACGGGCTGTGCGGCTGATGTCAGCCAGCGCATCGTGCCGGAAACGTGCATACTCCAGGGCCTTTTCTCCGTCGAGAACCTGCACGCCTTTCTTGAGGTTGATGTAACCGTCCTCGACATCGCCTGTCTCATAATACATGTTCTTTTCCACATTAACCGTGATGCCGCCCAGGGTGTCGATGATGTTTTTGAAACCTGCAAAGTCGGTCTTGATGTAGCCGTTAATTTTTACCCCGGTAAGCTGCTGGACCAAGGCAACAGTCATGTTCAGCCCGCCGTAGGCTGCAGCGGAGTTGATCTTGCCCCAACCAACTTTCGGAATCTGAACCCGGGTATCGCGAGGAACGGACAGCAGGGCAATCTGTTTAGTGGCAGGGTCAATGCTGGCCAAGATCAAAGTGTCTGTATTGTAGGTGTTCGTTTTCTGGTTTTCCCGCGAATCAGCCGCAATGAGCAGAATGTTGACCCGGCCGTCCAGGTTTCCGCCGGAATCATCATTGCTAACGACCAAGTTGCCTGTAATGGGATCGATGGATACCACCTGCCGTGGCTTGTTGTACAGGTACGCATACCCCAGCGCCCCGGCGGCTATAACCAGTACCATGATTGCAGACAATATGGTAACAACTTTCCTCTTGCGGGAAAAATTTTTCCAGGCCGACCTAACCCGTTTAAAACCTTGCGCCAAAATTCCACCTCCCTTGGGCTTGGAGTCAACAAAATAAAAGAAGGGCAACATCCCTTTTGTTATAGACGTATAAACCCTTCAAAAAGTTTCTGGCCTTATTAGATTATATCTTGTCTGTTTGGGCTTTTCAAAATTTTTTTATTTCCAACTACAGCACATAAGTGCTTAGTCTTTGATAAAAATTAGCTTATGCCTGGTATTTCCTACAAAATCGATTCCCTCCGACAAATTACGGAATAGGGAGGGACCATACTTTAAGGTAAAATATGCTCCGCCCAAAGAACGCTCCTGCAGCTGCCCACCAGGAGCCAGGTTGTTGCATAGTTTACGGAACTGTCGAACAAAGACCTCATTGGCCTTGCGGTGAGCCTGCAGGGTCTTACTTTTCAGCCAGTCAACCTGCCCCAGGACCTTGTCCCGG
>JAJYNB010000423.1:0-8826 GCA_021786555.1 Bacillota bacterium
TCAAATCGGCGTTCTGAAGATTTGCATCCCTTAAGTCAGTTCCATTAAGTTTTGAATTTATTAGTTTTGCAAACATTAGGTTGGCACCACGTGCATAAGCAGCCATAAGTCCGGCTTCACTTAAGTTCGCGTAACTTAAGTCAGCCCCCTCCAATTCGGTCGAACGCAAATTCGCTTGTACTAGACTTATGCCAGTTAATTTAGCCTCAGATAACAATGCTCGATGCAAATTAATATTATTCAAATTGGCCATTTCTAACGTGTCCAAGTCTATATCTATTGGATCGTTTGCATTGCTATGGATTCTAATCATAAATTTTCCCCTCCAATGCTTATTTGTTTCCCCAGTCAAAATGGTCGATTTGCAAATCGTTCCAGTCAATTACCCTATCGGGTCTTCCACCAGACCAAGGTATTTGATTTGGTTCCTCTCCAACAATTCTACCGGGAATATAACGATGGTTACCGTCTACTATTATTCCCTCGTCAACCTTGATAGGTGGAGCTTCTTCTCCACTTTGCAGTCTATCAACATACCTTTGGATTACAGGCTGGCTAACACTACCTTGTTGTGTTTTCAAAGGGGCATCCTTCATTGCATTCTTAATAACATCTTCTGTTACATGTATAGGCTCTTGTGTAACCTTACTAGCAGTTGATTCGCCTGCTCCATCTTCAATTGAATTTACAGCAGGGGATTCAACCAAATTTGATATAGCACTTGCCACGGTGGAAACTGCAGTCACTATTGCTGCACCAACGGCGGCAAGTGCATCTGCCGGAAGGGATGCCACTGCTACTGCAGCTACTGCAACAGCACCTAGCACGCCCCAAATAGACCAATGTCCACTTGGGTCTATACGGTTGACCGGGTCACCAGCAGCATAAGCGTACCTATTAAGCGTGTCTGGGTTCTTAGGGTTGCCCAACGAAGTATCCTTCGTCAAAAACCGTCCAATCCCTGCCGCATAGTACCTAGCGTTCAGGAAATACAGCCCACTTTCAGAATCATACCTGTAGCCCCTGTATGTGTAGGCGTTGTTGAACCCGCTATCGTTGTTGATGTCAACAGTATTCCCGCTGCCGTCCAGCACCTTGATGACATTGCCGTAGGGGTCGTAGAAGTACTGCCTGTAGACGTTGCCGCTGGAATCCGTCACCACGTTCACGTCCCCCTGGGCGTCGTAGTGGTAATAATACCAGGTATTATTGGTTCCGCCAACAACATAGTTCAGGCTTACTGCCTGGAGTTGGCCATTTGGAGACCGCAAATACAAGGCATGAATTACATTTGAAGCATCGGTATTCAGGGTCTCGTACCACAACTGTCCATGGAAATAATGGTAAGTTGTGGTCGTTATCCCGACAGTTTTGGTCAGCCGGTTGCCGGAGCTGTCATAGGTGTATTTGGCAATATCGGAACCGCCAACTGTTGTTCCCACAGCAACCAGGCGGTTGGCCGCATCGTAGGTGTAATAACGTGTTGAACCGTTTAATGTTAGTTTGGTTAGACTGCCATTGGCATCGTAGCCAACAGCTGCAGAATCTCCATTGATGGCTTGATCCGGTTATCAGCATCATAAGTGAATGTCTGATGGGTTGGAGTAGACGTGGCGTTGGCCACATCCATGCTGAGCAGATTGCCCGCCGGGTCATAGGAGTAGTTAAAGGTGCCGGAATACGAGCCATCAGTGATTGATGCCTGGGTCAGACGGTTGAGCTTCTCCGTAGTGTTGTTATAAGTGTAATTGGCCGAGTAATTGTTTGCTCCCGGGTCGGTGCCGATAACAGAAGTAAGCCTGCCGTCCGAATCATAAGTGTATTGACTAGACCATGCTACAGTATTATTAGTCGCTGTTTGCGTGCCAACAATTTGGTTAGCATCATTATAGGTAAAATTGTCTTGGGTATTATTGGGGTTAACTTTAGAGACCAGATTATTGCCCTCATCGTAGTTAAAAGTAACTTGCTGTTGATTCGTGCCGGGGTCAATCTTCACCGAACTGACTAATCCGGATTTAGTATAACCAAAATTATAGGTAATAGGACTGTTGCTTCCATACGTTAGGTCAAAACCAAGCAGCTGGTCCAAACTGGAATACATGCTGCCACCGGTTGGAGCTCCCACAGTTGTAACAGTAGTGCCACTTGCATCCTTTTCCACGTAGCTGGTCATATTTCCAACAGCGTCATAGCCATAGGAGCTACTTGGACCATTAGTGAGAGACGAACTGGTCAGATGCCCTTCCAAATCGTAACCCATGTTATAAGCGGGTCCTCCGGAGAGGGATATTTGACTCAAATTGCCGTAATCGTCGTAACCGGCACTGACACTGGTTCCGTTTGGGTTAGCTTTTTGTGTTATCCTCCCATCCTGATCATAACTATAGTTGGTGGTATTGTTACCAGCGTCCTTTTCACTCATAAGATTGTTATCCCGGTCATAGGTGTAACTGCTGCTGTCATAAGTGGTGCTGCCTGCTGCCAAGGAGGCATTTAAAACGTTGCCATTGGCATCCAGATTGTACGCCGTCGTATTGCCCGCGTTATCGGTAACTGTACGCAGGCGCTCTTGACCGTCATAGGTAAAGTTTGTTACAGCTCCGTTAACTCCTGGTTCTGTCACTTTGGTTACCTGACCGTAAGGATCATTTTGATAGTTTACCGTATTTTGCAGCTGGTCGGTCGAACTTAGGACATAGTTCTTGCCAGGGTCGTAGGAATTGGTTGTAACCAGGTCTCCAGGACTTATCCGGATATTGTCGAATACAGCTTTTCCTTGGGCATTATAGATCTCCAACGCCACCTTGATTGTGGCACTGTTGGCCGGTGGGGTAAAAGGCAGGACATATTTAGTCCAGCCGGAAGTTTGCGAAATCAGGGGTATCGCATAGCCGTTGACCGTATTTCCGGAAGAGTCATAGAAGTAAACATGCATCCGGGCACCACCGCCGCCGGAACCGGCAATAAGATTACTCGTTTGAATATATCCCAACAGGGTGTAGTATTGCCCCGGTTTCACCGGTATCACGGTTTGGGACAATAGATTAGAGCTGCCGGTGGAGGGAAGGTTGACCTGGGCATCATAACTGCCCGAGTAGGCGTTGCTTGGATCATAAACAACGTTGGAATAACTGTTGGAAGGGCTCCATTGCACAGTTCCCCGCTCGAAGGAAGAGTTCTCCAAGAGGTTATAGCCCCGTGCCAATTGGCTCTTTTCAAACATGATGTTATCAAAATAGCCGTCGTAGGGTCCATATGTTATTGCCATAACCTTGGCGTAAGCGGCGCCCCCGGTTGGCGGCTGAACAGTCGCCACATAGCGCTGCCAATTTGGATTGGTAGCCTGAGAAAGGACCACAGTACTACCAACGTGGTTTTTATTTGCATCATACCAATAAATATTCAAACAGGCGCCATTATAGGAAATAGGCGGAGTTTGGTTGTTATTTTTAACTGCCTTCATATAGCCGCTTAGCGTGAAAGGGTCAGTGGTCGTACCGCTTAAATCAATAAAGTCCGTCCACTGATAAGCGTAAGTGTTCGCTCCGGGGTTGATATGCAGGACATGGCTTTGACCGTTACTATCTTCAAAGGGGGTTTCTGATGTATCTGCCGTTGTGCTGACATTGACATAATCAACCTGGTTATATGCTCCGGACGGCGTATTAGCAAACCAATTGACCGGCTGGTTGCCGCTTAGCTGTTCGAAACTCCCATTTAAGACCCGGCTGTCCGCAACCCCCAGCAAATTCGATTCGGCGGTTACATTTCCCGCATCGTAATTGTAGGCTTGGGAGTTTAGGGTTTGGTCAATGCTCGTGTCCTCATTAAGGTTTGCCGGGTCCCAGACGTGCTGGACCGTGCTGCCGTCAGCCTGGGTCAATGTCTGCAGGCGGTTATAGTAATAGTTCATACTGGTTGTGCGGCCTAAAGGATCGGTTGCCGTTAACATGTTGCCAAGCGAATCGTACGTATAACTATAATCTTTACCCGTATTCTGGTTGAATTGCTCCGGTGTGGTCAAGCTCCGCAGGTGATCCGAGGCATCCCAGCTTAGCACTGTTTCGGATTTCGCTTTGCTCGCATCTTTGGGATCTTTAATAACCGCAACCGGGGTACCGTAGTTGTCGTTCTGGAATTCTGTCAATTCTCCGGTGGGAGAGGTAGGAACTGGCCTAAGCATTTAATTCAACGTGTAACCGCCCCTGTAGATGGTTATGGCGTAAATCACAGTGAGAAATGGATGAACCAATCTGACCAGCACAAAATGGGTCACCACTCCAGGCGTTCTCACAGGGGGAACGTATTTTTATTGTCGGAGTGGGTAAGCCACCGGTCGCCAAGAAATGGCCTTCTTCGTCCAGGGTTTCGCCTAAAGTAAAAGAAAGAGCCAAGCCCGTATTGGACTTGACCCATGTATGGTAAGGCTCCAGTTGATATCTTACAGTAGCAAAGCACGGTGTTGAAAGTGAACATTGTTTAGTTTTGACAAAATTGCTAAATTCGCAAGTCCCAAAATACCCAAAGAAAGACGGCAATATTGGTTAAAAAATTCAGCAACAGAAAGAATATAACCCCATTAAACTTTGGATAAAGTCTAAATTTTATAATTCGAGGGAATTTGCCAAATACAATCGCTACTATTTCTAAAATTGTCAGCCCTATTTCTAAAGTGGGGATAGGAAGGTGAACAAGCACGGACAGCAAATTAGCCAATCCCAACGGAACAATAAAATCCATGTGACCCCTCTTTTCTGTAATGAACTAGAAATCAGTATCTTATTGGAATAGTTAGTTGTTATCTTTATATATTTGGATTCCCCACTTAATCATTCCTTGGTCTTCAGGGTCATCAAAGAATGAACCGACCCATTGTAGCTTCGATGTCCCGGCCCTAATTTGTGCATACCCAGCTGCCGCCAACAAAAGCGTATCACCAAACCCTGCTGCTTTTCCTACATAGCCATAATGAATGTTACCTATATCAGCAGCAGATACAATTTGACCTTGAAAAACATATGCTCCTACAAGTTTTTGTTTTAAATCCCAAGGTTTTTTGTTCCCGACCATATTTTTAAACCAGCCTAAGTCACCCTTATGTTGACTTGCTACTTTACCATTAGTTTTCATCATATTAGTTAACTTTTGAGTGATATCAGGTACGTTACCTATACGAGGAGCATTTTCCGGGGCGTAATCATATCCATACTTGTCCATGGAGTAATAATCCCAAATGTCGCCGTGTCCCGATTGGTCCGCCGAGTTAACAGGGTCACCCTCACAATAGGCGTACCTGTTTAGAGTCTGCGGGTTTTTTTGTGTCCCAAACACACTATCCTTCGTCAAAAACCGTCCAATCCCTGCCGCATAGTACCTAGCGTTCAGGAAATACAGCCCGGTTTCGGGGTCGTACCTGTAGCCCCTGTAAGTGTAGGCATTGTTGAACCCGGTGTCGTTGTTGATGTCCACTGTGTTCCCGCTGCCGTCAAGCACTTTGATGACGTTCCCGTACGGGTCGTAGAAGTACTGCCGGTACACGTTGCCGTTGGCGTCCGTCACGACGTTCACGTCGCCCTGGGCGTTGTAGTGGTAATAATAATAATTATCTGTGCCATTTTGGTAAAGACGTACGCCTTGTAGAGTTCCCTCTGGCGATCTAAGGTACAACGCAGTTATCGTACTGCCTACGGTCTCATACATCAACTGCCCTTTGAAATAATGATAATTCGTAGTTACACCGTTAACAGTCTCGGATAACCTCAGCCCATCACCATCGTAGGTGTACGAAGTAGTTTTACCGCCACCAACTACAGACGTTAAACGGTTTGCTGAGTCGTAAGTATAGGTATATTCGATGCCGTTTAATCTAGCCTTAACCATGTTTCCATTTGCATCATAACCAAAATCAGTGTTGTTTATGATTTGGTTGTCTGTATTATCATACTGCAATGTCATAGAGGAAGTTGTAGTGCCACTGGGTACAGACATGTTAAGAATGTTTCCAGCAGGGTCATAGGTGTAGTTGAAACTATAACTCACAGTGCCGCCAGAGGTTGGTACTGTTACGTTGGCTTGGGTCAGTCGGTTCAGCTTTTCGCTGCCGTTGTTGTAGGTATAAGTTGCGGTTACATTACCCTGACCATCAGTAATCTTAACCAGTCTGCCATCAGAGTCATAAAAGTACTGATTCGTCCATTTAGGTGAAAGGGTAGTGCCATTGGCATCATTGGCAACACTTACTGTTTGAGTCGTTGTTATCTGGTTTGCCTCATTGTAGGTATAGAAATCTTGGGTATTGTTCGGGTTTATCCTGGAAATTAAGTTATCCCCATCGTCATAGTTGAACGAAAAGCTCTTACCGTCCACAGTTTCAGAAGTGGTTAAACCATTGTTTGAGTAACTTATGCCATAGGTGATGGGGCTATTGCTGCCATAAACAAGGCTGAAACCAGTTAATTGATCCATCGGTGAATACGTTGGGTTGGTTAGCTGAGCAAGATTACTGGTACCATCCGTTTCAGTATAACTCGTAATATTGCCTACAGCGTCATAATCATACGTGAATTGGTTTGTGACAGTACTACCAGATGTGACATTTTGACTTTTTATGCTTCCGTCCGGATAATACCCAAAGGAATAGCCCGGTCCGTTGGACAATTGGGTTTGGTTCATCCGACCCGCCGAATCATAGCTTAGACTAACATTGCTGCCGTCCGCATTTGTTCTTGTCGTTAGCCTGCCGTCCTCATCATAAGTAAACTGAGTGAGGTTATTATTACCGTTCTTTTCGCTCAGAAGGTTATTCATGCTGTCATAGGTAAAAGTAGTAGTATCAAAGGTTGTGGTACCGGACACAAGGTAGAAATTCAGAACGTTACCATTGTTGTCTAAGGTATAGGAGGTAACGTTCCCTGCGTTGTCGGTAACGGTTTGCAGTCTTTCCTGACCGTCATAGCTATATTGTACCTTTTCGCCGCCTGGTGAGGTTACGGATGTCGCTTGACCATAATTGTCGTTTGAGAAGCCAGTAGTTTTGCCAAGCTGATTGGTGGTGCCGGTGACATAGTTTTTATTTACGTCATATTGATTGGTAACCACGAAATTACCAGGACTAAACCTGATATTATCGAACTTGACCAACCCAATAGCGGTGGATTCAAGCCGCACCTTAGCAGTTCCAGTTGCCGGCGACTGGAATGACAGTGCATACTTTGTCCAAACAGTGTTTTGGGTTGTTACGTAACTTGTCGTAGGTTCAGTTGTCAAAGTCCCTGACGAATTGTAAACAAGTACGTGGAACCGGCCTCCTCCGCCCGTAATACTCCCAGTTTTTATGAAGCCGGTCAGTGTATAGCTCTGCCCCGCAACCATCGGCAAAACCGATTGCGATTCAAAATAGGATGATCCGCTGGAAGGCTGGTTTATCTGTGCATCGTATGAGCCTGAGTAACTATCGGTATCATTTTGAATCGTGGCATACCCGCCAGCGGTAGACCATTTTGAAGGCTCCGGGGATTGCTTCTCGAACGAAGAGTTGTCCAAGAAATTATATCCCCTGGCCTGTAAACTTTTCTCAAACTGGATATCGTCAAAATAACTGTCATAGGTGCCATTTGTTTCTGCTATAATCTTTGCATATTTCGCCCCAGTAGGCACCAGACTCTGGTTAATAGTTGCGATATAACGCTGCCAGGGACCGCTTTTGACATTAAAATACTGGTTCGAACTGATAAAGTTCTGGTTGGAATCATACCAGTTTACTATCAGAGCCGCCCCGCCTGTAGTAGGACTTCCTATGGGTACAGCCCTCAGATAGCCACTCAGGGTAAAGTCAGCCTTGGAACCTATACCTAACGATAGGTCAATGAAGTTGGTGCTAGTTTGACTGGCGTTGCTATTTGACCCTGGGTTAATGTGCAGTACGTTACTTCCACCGAAAGGAGCGGTGCTATCATAGATCACTCCGTTAATGCTTCCTCCAGGTGTATAGGCTGTCCAGCTATCGGGCTGGTATCCTCCGCCGTTACTGGGAGAAAGATTCCCGTCAAAATTAAGTTTGTAGGTGGTATAGTCATCAGCCGGTAAGGGTTGACTATTGTTATAAGCACTTATAGCTGTGTCATTACGCCAGGTTGAAGAGAACCGGAAGTCGTCATATTGGGTATTACCCTGGTCAGTACCAGTGTCAGGCCTTGACCCAATGCCTATTTGTGTGTCCAAAAACGAGCTCGGCAGTGATGGATTGCTGATAGTCCCTAACTTAACGCCATCAACGAATAGTGCCATCTCAGATGAACTCCACCTTGCCGTAAAGCGGTGCCAACCTGCAGAAGGTGTGGTTATAGCGATATCGTTCGATGAGTTTCCATCGATTGAGAAGTGCATTTTCCCGTCAGTAGGATTGAAATACACCCCGTACCACCCGGAGGCGTAACTTCCTCCTATACTCCAGACTCTACGCCAGTAAGGTATTCCTGTTTGCCAAAAGGCAGGAACGTTAACCATAGCGTCCACCGTTCCTTGATTTGGTGTCACTATAGTCCCTACAGGAACAGACAAAACTTCAGGAGAACGGTTTACATTGGCAAAGCTTGTCGCGAAAGGCCTTTGCTCAACCTGTATTCCATCTACATTAAAGCTGCCGTTGTAGTTACCCAATACTTGTATATACATATTGGCGGTGCCCGTTTTTAACGCAGAAAAAGTATAACTAAACCTCTGCCAGCTTGTTGTAGCGGTCGGTATCGTAATCGGTGGTTACATTAACCCTTCTCAGCTTGCCATAAATATCCTTGAGCGGTATCGCCGTAATCTTACCATTGA
>JAJYNB010000423.1:8836-27807 GCA_021786555.1 Bacillota bacterium
TTGTAGCGGTCGGTATCGTATAGTCATGCCATGTAGTTCCGTCCAGCACAGTTCCTCGCATAGGCAAGCTATTGTCGGATCGATAATAAAAACTTATTGTATAAGTATTTCCTGCCGTGGTCGAAAAAGGTAAGTATACACCAGGGTTTGCATACGCTGAACTGACTGAGACGGATAAACTATTCGCCTCTTCCCAAGCCACTGTACTGGTCCGGCTTAAAGAAGCGTTTAGTGAGTTAAATCCCGTAAGGTCTGTTTCAACTGTAGCCTGATTAGCCGTGAGAAGATTGGTCACGCTTTCCTCAAGCGTTATGGCCTGTCCAAATTTGCCAGTTTCATAGCGTGGAGTGTTTGCCAAGACCTGTGTTCCATCCAGCTTATAGGCCGTACTGTTTCTACTAAATGTGGGCGTAGGGAGCGGGGTTGCCGACTCAAACCCGCCATTTAATACCCGATTATCTGCAACGCCAAGTTGATTGGACTCTTGGGTCACGTTTCCGCTGTCGTAGGTATAGGCTTGTTCATCAAGATTTTGGTCAATTCCGGTAACATTGTTTAAATTGACTGGATCCCATACGTTTTGAACCGTGTTCCCATCAGGCTGAGTCACTTTTTTTAACCGGTTATAATAATAGTTGTAACTAGTTGTTCTTCCTAACGGGTCAGTTGCACTGGTCATGTTCCCCAGGGCATCATAACTGTAATTATAGGTTTTGCCCCGTGGAGTTGTTATGCTATGCAAGTGGTCGGCAGCATCCCAGGAAAAATCTGTTTCAGCCTTAATGCCGTTGGGATCCTGGATTATCGCAGCCGGTGTCCCGTAATTATCGCTTTTATATTCAGTGACCTCCCCTTTCGGTGCGGTAATCCATGCAGCCTCGAAACCTCCGTCAGTACCATAGCGAAAATCGGTATGCCCCTGGAACTTTGAGACAGTGGAACTTTGTTCAAACTGAACCCCATCCCAGTAGGCTGTACCAATATCGTTAACCATCAACCGTAATTCAACTTTGGCCGTGTTGGAAGCGGTTCTAAATGATGCACTAAGCCGCTGCCACCCCGAAGTAGAATTTACGCCTCCAGGAAGGGGATTGTCACTTACCAAGTTGCCATTTGCGTCCCACTGTATAACCCGCAAATAAGCAGATCCACCGTTTGCGATAGGGCTGGGTACATTTACGTAAGCACTATAGATATAGTTAGTAAGCGAAGACACGCTCGCCGTATTACCGACAACATAATTGTCCCCGCTAGCGGTTGCCGTATCCTTCATGCTGGATGAGCCAAAGTAATATTGACTGGTATCTCTAGTAATAGAGCATGAATTAAGTGCAGTCCAGTTATCGACAGTGGACCCATTGGCACTGGCTTCAAAACTCGGGTTTACAGCCATGTTTATAGAACCCACACTGATGACCTGATTGCTTCCGTTATAGGTGATATACGATGGTGTTCCGTTTTTATCAGTAAGAGAATTCAGCAATCCGTTCTGCCAGCTGTAATTTACGGATGTGTCGTGACTGGTCGGGTCCTTATATACGACACTTGTTAGCTCGTTGTTCGTGTCATAGTTATAGTCAACCTTTTCCACGCCCTGGTTATCTACAATGTTTTTAACTGTTGTTCCGTTCGCATTAAGGTTAAGGGTTACTGTCCTTCCCGAAGCGTCCGTTACCTGAATGTTGCCTGAATTTCTAGTAATCGTGGTTGTATTTCCTTTGCCGTCGCTCAGTTTGGTTAGTTTCCCAGTACTGTCAAAGAAGACCGTTGGAAGTTTGTCCTGATAAACTCCCGTATCCAGATTTGCCTCCTGTAACTTATAGCCGCCGCTTCCATCCTGATAAAGTTGCATAGGGTAATTATCCGGTGCGATGTAACCTGTTTTCGCACTGTTTAGCATAAAAGGGCGTTCTGTTCCGGTAGAATCTAGAAGTACGAAGCCCCACGACTCCGGTACGAGCTGCATATCCAGATTGGAAAACCATTTTGCCCCGAACAATCCGTTTAAATCACCCCTGCTGTTATAGGTTCTGGTAACGCCGATTGGGATTCCCCGGCCAGGCAGGGAAAAGTCCGAAACAGAGCTAATAAAGTTGCCGTTAAAGGTGTTGACCGATCCCACGGGTGTATTGGCGTAACTCCAATACGGATTGAGACCGGTCTGATCGGTTATATAGGTTATAGACAAAAGCGGATCTGAACTGGTTGAGTAATTGCTGCTGTAATAATAGAAATTTGGCTGGTTGGAATCCTCAACATTCTGTTGAATTTCAAGTCCATAGTTAGGACTTTGTTGAGGGGTGTTAAACCAACTCTTAGCGATTGACCAAACATTAAAATTAACCCAGCCCACAAAACTTCCGTCTACATGGGTCATCGCAGCTTCGGTTAAGCTGTCGTTTGTATCAGCAGGCGGTTTGTTTGTCCAATTTATGGTTTGGGAATTCCAGTCCTGCGTAACGCGAAACACGTCAACGTCCGCAGACGAACTTACATTGTTATACTTGTAGAGCGACAGAACTCCGTCAGTTACGATAGCTCCAGCCGGGAGGGAGGGTAAGGCAGGAAACTTAATAAAGGCTCGGGTCGTACCTACCTGAGGGTCATAACCTGTCTCCATATAGACATAGTTATAGTATTCATACGTGCTAAGGGAAGCAACAAAAGTATCATTGCCGTTAGCTCCGATGTCCTCATACCAGTTTGTAGTTGTAACGTTGGGGTCTATGACTATTGGATAAGACCTTGCCGGGTCGTTTAACCAATTCTTATCGGCGGTTAAAGTCAAGGTAAAGGAGTTTGGATTAGATGTCGGGGTCACTGATACAGTAACTGCTGTGGTTACCTTATGGTTCTGGTCAAACATGTACGGTGCAGGCATAACAAATTCTGATTTACCTGATTTGGCATCTTGCACACTTATACTGCCGTCATTCTGCTGCACCAGGTTAAATCCGTTGGTATGGACCTCAAACTGAAAGGAATTCGGAGCATCTGCCTGCTTTAGAACAATATTTTCCTTTAGCCCGTCGGAAAAAGGCTGGTACTGCAGGTCGGTATCCGTAAAAACATCGGAGTAGGTTACGGTGTTAGTGGTGGTATCGCTTGTTTCAGTTACATTGTTGGCGTTATCCAGGCCCCAGGAGAGGTACCGGTTTTGGTCCAACTCTACTTTAGCCAGGTTCTGAGCAGCGGAATCGCCGGCAAATTGGCTGGAAAAAGAGTTGGCCTCGTTGCGCAGAGCAAAACCGGCCTCGCTGGATGGCACAAGGCGGCTGGAGATGTCCTGCCATTTACCCTGCTTATCCTTATAATGCCGCGAGTTGATGCTGGTTTCAGCCGTGTAGCTCCCGTCGCTGTTTAAATAGTACTTCGTATGCTGGTCCCGTTTGTCCGTTAACTCCATGAGATGCTTAACATTTTTCGACCGGTAGGCTTGAGGGCCTTGATTGGCTGAACCTTGATTCGAATTGGTAGCTGCAAAAGAGGCTTGAGGCGCAACGGCTAAAAACATGATGCTGAAAGCAAGAAGAAGCGATAGCCATTTGGAGCGTCTCCACATAAAGAAAAATCCTCCCTTTAATTGTGATAAATATGTGATGGATTTGTTAAAAATATATCAACACACTTCGATTTTCAACACATTTCAACAATTCCCTTCTTTTGTTGAGTATGTAAGTTATTCCTCAATGTGTAACCAGATGCCATTTATCCCATATTAAACCGAGAGAGTTAAAAAGAAGATCGTTATAGAAATTGAAAACTGTGGCCTTTTCTAAAAAGGCAAAAAAATCGTACCGATCATGTCGGTACGAAAAATTAGTAATATATAATTGTTGCGAATTGGCTAGGACGCCTGTTGTAGTTGGTGGCCTTGTGAATCTATGTTTTGTTGGCGATTCCGAAGACCTCTTAGATAGTTAAGTTAACCGCTGCAGCCCCGTTTTTGTCTGTTATTGGTTGGGAATATTTCTTTCCGCCACGATATGCCACCGGTTGTCCTTGAGTTCCAGGCTGTATTCCCGTTTTACTTTCACCGGGTCGACCTTTTCACCCCTGGTCTCGCTGACCGGGTTGTACTCGTACCCGGCATAGTTGAATTGACATTCCACGCTGGCGGTATTCCCGTTTACAGCGGTCACTTTAACCGCTTCATAGTTGATATTGTTGATATCCGCCCCCTGGGCTTCGGTGATGAAAGGATCCGCTTCCTTTACCTTGGCCTCCAAAAGGTTTCCAGCTAAACCAAGGGCGCTGATACGGCGGAACTCACTCATGTCACCTGCCCTCCAGGCCTGGAACATGTTCAGGATATCCTTCTTCAGGTCTTGGACGATTTGGCCTTCCACCTGGGCCTTGTTTTCCACATCCCCCAAGGTCTGCCCGGTAGTGGCGCTAACCCCGCTCACCGAGTTCGGCAATCCCTGGGTCAGCAGGGCCGCGTCATTAAAGCTCACATTTTTGCCGCCTTGCGAACAGCCGTAACCTAAGACAATTACTGCTAATATCACTAGCACAAACACGCTGAATTTAACAAATTTACGCATATTGGTTTTCCCCCTTGAATACAAACCATTTATTTGGGATTATAACCAATATTTGTAAATTTAGTCATCTTCAGGGAAATTCCTGCTTACCCGCAAAAATTTGTTACCTGTCCTGCATCCCCAGAAACACTTTTTCGGCGGTTATGGGCAGGCTTGTCACCTGGACTCCTACAGCGTTATAAACCGCGTGGGCAATGGCCGGCGCCGGGGTATTGATGACGATTTCACCGATGGATTTTGCGCCGAAGGGGCCGGTGGGCTCAAAGCTTGGTTCAAACTCCACCCGGATCTTTCCCACATCCTTGCGGCAGGGAATCTTGTACTGCATGAAGGACCTGGTCTGCATCCGGCCTAAGTCATCATGCCTGACATCTTCATACAAAGCCATGCCTATACCCTGGACAATTCCGCCTTCCGCCTGAATCCTGGCCAGGTTTGGATTGATCACGGTACCGCAGTCTATAACAGCCACATAATCTATCAATTCTATCTTGCCTGTTTCCCTGTCTACTTCCACCTCGGCAAATCCCGTGATATAGGGCGAGGGGGATACCTCCCCGCCAAAGGTGGCCTGACCTACCAGCTGCAGTTTGCCCCTGCCCAGAATCAAAAGCTCTGCCATGTGCTGGAGGCTTATTTCCTTGTCTCCTGCAGTGGTCCTGATGGTTTTGCCGTCAAACTCTGCTTCCGGCTCAGAAACCTCCAGGAACTTGGCGCCCTGCTCCAGGATCTGCTGTTTCAGGTCCTCCGCCGCTTTGACCACGGCCATTCCCGTAACATAGGTTGTACTGGAAGCGTAGGAGCCAGGATCATATGGGGAAATGTCCGTATCCGCCGCATGTACGATGATGTTCTCCATCGTAGTTTCCAGTACCTCAGCGGCCATCTGGGCCAGAATGGTATCGCTTCCCGTCCCCATGTCCGTGGCACCGAGCAAGAGGGTAAAGTTGCCGTCGTCATTTAACCTTATTTCAACCGAAGCCGTGTCTATGCCCGCAATCCCTGACCCCTGCATGGTTACCGCCATGCCCACTGCCCTTACCTTGGCGCCGTCCGCTTCCCGGCTGGGGTACTTGTCCTGCCAGCCAATCAGTTCTTTGCCCTTCTCAATGCAGGCGTGCAGGGATGAGCTTCCCAACAGGACTCCATTCCCCGTCAGCCAGGTCTCGCCCGCTCTGATCAGGTTCTTCAGCCTGAGCTCAGTGGGATCAAGGAGATCGTCAGCCTGAGCTCAGTGGGATCAAGGTTCAGCTGCCCGGCCAGCTTATTGATCGTGGATTCCACCGCAAAGGTTCCCTGGGTCGCGCCATACCCTCTTAATGCGCCTGCCGGCATCTTGTTCGTATATACGGCATTTCCCATATATCTGACCGCTTGGGTTTTATTGTACAAAGGCAAAGTATATTCGCCCACGCAGCCTAAGACCGTGGGAGCATGTTCCCCGTAAGCGCCTGTATCCGACAAGCTCTGGATGTCAAGAGCTTTGATATTCCCTTCCCTGTCCGCCCCCAGTCTGACCTTTAGCCGCATGGCGTGGCGGCTGGTGGTACAGCTGAAAGATTCTTTTCTGTCATATACCAGCTTGGCCGGTTTGCCCGTCTTCAGAGTTACAATGGCTGTAAACACTTCCACGGCGCCGGTCTGCTTGGCGCCAAAGCCCCCGCCTATTCTGGGCTTGATCACCCTGATCTTACTGGCGGGCAGCTGCAGGGCCCTGGCCAGCTGCCTTCTGACATGGAAGGGAATCTGGGTCGAACTGACTACAACCAGTCTGCCCGTATGGTCCAGATAACTGAAAGCGCGGAAAGTTTCCATCATGGCGTGGGCCTGGGCCTGGGTATAATAGGATTCTTCCACCACCACGTCGCATTTGCTTAATTCGGCCTCCACATCCCCAACCTCTGCCTTGGCTGAAGAGGCGATATTCTTTTCCTTTTGCAGGCCGATCTCAAAGTTGCAGTGTAGGTCCGCTTCCGGGTGAACTACGGAGTTGTGCCCCGCCGCTGTTTCAAAATCCAAAACAGGCTCAAACACCTCATACTGCACCTTGATCAGCCGCATGGCTTTGAGAGCGGTTTTTTCGTCTACAGCGGCAATAATGGCTACTTCGTCACCCACATACCTGACTGTCTCATCCAGGATCAACCTGTCGTAGGGTGAAGGCTCGGGGTAAGACTGTCCGGCCAGGGTAAACCGTACCTTGGGAACATCTTTATAGGTAAGAACACAGGCCACACCGTCTAATTGTTCTGCCTTGGAGGTATCGATGGATTTTATTCTGGCGAAGGCGTGGGGGCTGTGCAGGATTTTTATTACCAAAGCATCAGGCGAAGCCAAATCTTCGGTATAGACGGGTTTGCCCGTGGCAATGGAGATGCCGTCTATTTTGGGGATACCTTTGCCAACTATCTTCATGCTCATGCCACCCCCAGGTACTTTTTGACCGCTCTGAGCTGACCCATATACCCGGTACAGCGGCACAAATTGCCGGTGAGATAGTGGATTATCTCATCTTCTGCGGGGTCTTTGAGCTCATTTTTCATAGCCAGCACAGTCATGATGAAGCCGGGGCTGCAAAAGCCGCACTGTTCCGCGCCTTCCGCCGCCAATACACGGGCAAATTCCTCAGCTTCCCCTGCAACCCCTTCAATCGTGGTTATATCTTTGCCGTCAGCCCTCAGGGCCAGGGTCGAGCAGGAGAGGGTAGGTTTACCGTCAATCCACACGCTGCAAAGCCCGCAGCAGCTGGTGTCACAGCCTTTCCGGATACTCAGCATGCCATGGGCCCGCAAAGTGTCGGCCAGGAACTCGTCCTTTTCTACCTCCAGGCTCACCTTTCTGCCGTTAAGCTTAACTTCTATCTGCATTGCAAGACCTCCGTAATCCCTCTTCTAACCAACACCTTGCACATAGCCCTTCTGTACCCGGCCGTGCCTCTTATGTTGCTGCCAAAGGACAGTTCTTCAGCCGCTATGCTGGCAGCGTTCTCTATCTGTTCCGCATACGGAGTCTGTTTGGACAGCTCTATGGAAGCCTGGCGGGCCATTTGGGCCCGCATGGGCCTGGCCCCCACAACAACCGTAAATTGGTCATCCAGTTTGGAAACAGCCACGTTTAACACAGGAAAATCACTGGCTGACCTGCGCAGATTTTGGTATGCGGCTTTCCTTGCATTTTTCTGCAATAAGATTCTGGTCAGGATATCCTTCTCGTAGGGTTTTTGCAAAAAGTCCTGCAGGGTCATTCTGCCGCCGTGATACAGCTCAACTTCCGTATCCAGTGCCAAAAGGGCGGTGATCAAATCAGAAAATCCGTACCTGGAAAAAACGGAAGCGCCCAGAGTGGCTGCATTTCTGAACTGCACCCCAATGATGCCGCTCACTGACCTGGGTACTACCCCGTTGAAGTACTTATTTAAGACAGAACTGGTCTCCACATCCCGCAGGGTGGTCATGGCTCCAATTTCAATATAATCATTCTGCTCCGTGATGTAATTCAGCCCAAGCTTTGACAGGTCTACGGCCGTCCCTATCCGCTTGGAACCCATGCGCAAAAAGGCGCAGCCCCCAAGTACGGTGTTGCTTCTTTTATTCATAAGCGTTTGGTAAGCTTCTGCAACCGTAGCCGGTTGGGCTAAATCAAGCAGTCTAAACACTCCTGTTCCTCCTGACAAAACTGTATGTTTTTAGATTTTTCTGGGTTTTTTGTTTTTTTCTTTAAACCCAACCCTTATTATAAGCCATTACTTCGAATGTTTTCAACAAAGGTTGGAGAAATGTTCGGAAATTCATATATTACCAGGATAAAGCAAAAGAGAGCCGGTCTGAGACCAACTCCCTTTAAAACCTTATGCCTGTTTTACTTTTTAAGCAATCTCCGCCGGCTGCGTTGAATTCAACTTTTAGCGAAAACCGTCAAAAACATTAAATATCCACTCGTATCCGTCCTCTGCCAGGAGGGTGAGGTTGAACGAATTAAAACTGTCCACACGGACTGCTCCGTGCTTCGCGGGAGTCAAATATTGTTTCTGAGACAGGTCACTGCCGTCCGCCGTTTTTTCTCTCACAAGTACAACTCCCTGCCTGGGGTTGCGCTTAAGGGCGCCCGCTTCCACAACCAGGAACTTGCTGTCATTTTCCTCACCGGTCTGCCAGCCGTTGGTAAAATTAACAGTCTTGGCGTTCCCCTCGTCATTCACCTGGTCAAAGATACCTACAACAGCATAGAAGGAATCCCCTATTTCTGTTAACACAGTGTCATGTGCGGTCTTCAGGCTGCCTATTTTAACGGCAAGGTTAATATTGTTACGGCGGAAGAACAGGTTGGCCCCGCTTCCCGCAGCGTTACCAGAAACATTAGGGAAGGTATATATTTGGGCGCGTAGCCGGTTGGCCAGCTGCAGGTCTTTTTGCTCACCCGCCTGCCCCCCGGCCAAAGTCTCAGGGCTCAGCTCCTTAAGGGACTCAACAATGCTCATATTGCTGTACTCCAGCAGAAGCTGCTGGTTTTCCGTACCCGCTGCTCCCTTAAAGGTTGTGCCTTTCAGACCCAGACTGGGAACAAAGGGAAAGCCAATGCCCACTTTCTTGGCGGCTTGCACTATCTGGTTGTTTTGTGCGGGAGAGTAAGTAATCCCATCCATCTTTGGCGTATCGGCTGAAACCGCGGCAGAACCAGCCGTTGTGGTTGCGCTTTCCTTCACCAGGCTGTTGTCCTGCTTTACGGTACCGCACCCGGCGGAGAGGAGCATGACCACCGTGATGTACAGAACGACCTTTCTCAGCATGCAGAAAATCCCCCTTCCTCAGCGCAAGGCCAGGATACCGGCAGAACTATAGTATTTGAATCGCACAGAAACTGTCGTACCCCCCTCTGCCGTCTCAAAATAGATCTGGGCATTGTGCCTGTGGGCGATACTATGGCATACGGCTAATCCCAGGCCGGTTCCGTTGCCTTTGGTAGTAAAAAATGGTGTCCCTATCCGGCTTAAGAGTTTTCGGTCAATGCCCTTGCCCTCATCTTTTACGGCCAAAACAATATCTGCTCCAACTATAGAGGTTGAAATGGTGAGGGTTCCACCCGCTGACATGGCCTCCAAGCCGTTCCGGGTCAGATTCAGGATAAGCTGGCGCATTTCCTTTTCGTCAAGAGGCACATCTGGAATGTCTCCGAGCTCCAAAGCGATATTTTTGTCCGAATTCAGGCAGTCTGCCTGAATCAGGGGATAAATGGCCCTCACAATATAGTTTAAGTTTGTCGGCTTCAAGTCCGTTTTCTTGTCCTTACTCAGGGACAGGTATTCGGTGATAATTGAACTGGCCCGGTCCAGTTCCTCGACCATCAGGTCGAAAATCTCCCTGGTCTCGCCTTTTTGCTCCCTCTTCCCCAGCAATTGAATAAAGCCCCGCACGGTGGTCAGGGGATTCCTGATTTCGTGACTCATGGCGGCGGCCATTTGCCCGACTAAGTCCAGGGATTGCAGGCGCAGCATCTCTTTCTGCAGCTGCTTGAGTTCGGTGACATCCTGAATTACCACCAGCGTGCACGGGGCATCTTCAAGATGGATCCCTTCCATAGATATCAGTCCTATACGGATTTCGCCTGACTTCGTCCGGAATTCAGCTTCATGGTTGATCACGTTCCCTTGTTCTTCGAACAACTGCAAGACTCTTGACCTGTCATCGGTTCTAGCCCAGAGGTTCAAGCTGAGGGGAGTATGACCGACTAACTCCTGACGCTCATACTGGAACAGGCGCGTCAGGCTGTCATTCACATCGATGAACCTGCTGTCCGCGTCGGCAACAATAGCCATGCCGAAAAGGCTGCAGTTAAAGGCCTTTTTGAAACGGTCCTCCAGGGAGCGCTGTTCCTTCTCCGCCCGCCTGTGTTCAGTAATGTCTAAGAAAAACCCTATACTGGTCTGCGTACCGGGAAAAGTGGTGATCGTAGCCAGGACAGTTTTAATCCGGCCTTGTTTATCAACTATTCGGCATTCATGACTTCGTGGCATCAGGTCAGGACTGACCACGCGGCGGCAAAGGTATGATTCAAACTTGCTTACATCTGCTTCTGATACCAGCTCGCGCCAACTTTTCTTGCCTTCCACCTCTTCGCGCAAATAGCCTGTAAGTATTTCGAATTGCTTGTTTACCATGGAGATGGTCGTGTCTTCTTCCATAACCACCCCCGGCAGCCCTGTATTTTCAAAAATGGTCCTGTACTTTTCTTCCGATTTTCTTAGGGTTATCTCCACTTGCTTGCGTCTGGTGATGTCCTGAAACTGGAGTATATTATATGTATTCCCGGCCTGGGTATCCTGGACTGCTGAAACATGTGACAATACCCAGATAATATGCCCCGATCGATGCAGATAGCGCTTTTCCAGCTCGAAGGAGGCAATTTCACCCGCCTTTAACTTGCTTATATAACTCGCGGACTTATCAATATCCTCGGGGTGAGTAATATCCCTGTAGCTCATGCTCAACAGTTCTTGCTCAGAATACCCCAAAAGCTTGCACATATGCTGATTGACATGAATAAAATTTCCGCCAGGGACTGCAATCGCAATTCCAATCGACGCATTGGCAAAAGCGGTATAAAACAAGTCCCCCTTGGCTTGCACCATCGAGCTTCCAGCCTTCATCCAGTGCCTCCTGAAATTTAAAATGATGGATAATTATGGTGAACAAAGTATAGAACAAAACTGCTTGAGATTAAACAATTAGTCCTTTAACGGTAGGTTTAACCGTTTAGTTTGTCACTTTTTCCATCCTAACGGGGGGCGGCAAAAGCCCGATTTCTCCAAAAAAAATCGGACACGGGGACGGTTCTGGTGTCCTAGTCCCTATGTCCTACAATCTCCATTTTCCACAGGGGTATCTGTTTCACTGTAACTGCTGACTTCAGCTTAAGGCTTTGTCAGGGTCACTGCGAAACCGCCGTCACCGTTTTCCTGGTGCTGGTAACTTAGGTTTCTAAAGGAGGCCAGTTTTTTGAGATTGCTGGCTTCAGCCTCTGATTCCACCACTACTGTCAAATGTTTGTCCACCAGGCCCAAGGCCCTTTTTACTTGATGCAGACTGTCCGGAATGGGCAGATTTCGCAGTTTGTCTTTGACCATGCCCCGGGTATCCAAAACTCCGTCACTGAAATTTAGAGCTACCCGGTATTCCTTCATCAACCTGTTTTCAGCCTGTTTGAAGTCCTCTTCTGTCAAATCGCCACGCCCGAAAAGCACACAGTGGCAGGTACCACGCTCTTCGACCTCTGTCTCCACAAATTGGCAGGGACAAAGTAATTTTCCGTTAAGCTTCTCAGAACCGGAGGGTTCGAAACAAGGGCAATAGCGTTTGCCGAATGCCTGCTGGCTCTCAGTAATCCATATCTTAAGGTTGGTGTAAAACATCCAGTGCGGGTTAATCCTGAATCCTTTTTTCTCGGCAAATTGTCTGATCCACTTGTCTTGCTTTTTGATTTCAGCGTAATAAGCAATGTAAGATGAAAAAAACTCCTTCATCATACTAAAGGTCTCAGATAAGCCCATCTTTTTTACCCCCCCGTATTTCTATATATCCATATTATATATACCCTCCAGGGGTATGTAAAGATAAAAATATATAGTTATTATTAATTTTATTAATACTCCGCAAAGGCGTATGGTTAAGCCATTGCGGGTCAAATGGGCAGTAAAGACTACGGGCTCTGCCGGGGATTAAATTGTGATCACACTGCTGGCAGCCATGACATGCCCGACAATTTCCTCCATGTTGCTGACTCTGCCTGCCAGCACCTGGTCATCCAAATCAAAGTACTTGACACAAGTGCCGCAAGCCAGCAAATCCACTCCCAAATCGGCTAGTGCGGTTAAAGCATCCAATACCTCCGACCCTTTAGCCAGGAGCTTAACTCCATCGTTATAAAAGATTATGGCATCAGGCTTGCTGTCAGAAGCCCAAAGCTTCCTCAAGCAAGCCCCCATCAAGGTCCTGCCTAACTCGTCATTCCCTCTTCCCATAGTGCCGCTGTTGATGACGATAACTTTGCTATACATGGTTAACCTCCTTCAATATAGTTTCCAATTAACTAGGACACGGGGACGGTTCCTGAATGACTCACTTTTGAGTCACTTGGGGACTGAGTCACCTGAGGATGAGTCACCTGGGGACGGTTCCTGAGTGACTCAAAAGTGAGCCAGCCGGGGTATCTGTTTTCCATCTCAGCGCCTCCTTGTATTCATTTAATATATAGTTTGTATTACTTTATTCTATAGTCATTGAGTAATTCCTTCCCTTTGGGGCAAGGCAAAAAAATAACCCGGGTAAATTCCCAGGTAAATCGTTAATTCGTTAAGTAATCAGTTGTCCACAGTCGACCCGCTAAAGGCAGCATTTTCAGAGGTAGACCCCCTTGGCGCTAACGGCACCATCCGGCTAAACAGGAGGTGTCAATTCGACCCAAGTAGACCCAATAAGCTTATATTTTGCAGATTTAGCTAGGACGTTAGAACCGTCCCCTTATCCTAGCGTAGATACGGGTGAGACCTGAGAGGTTAATGCCTGGGAAAAGGCCGCTGCTGGTGCCGAGGATGAAACCCTTGTTGCGGTTGAGCAGGTTGATTTCATCAGCCAGGCTTGCCAGCCTGTCCGGCTCGTGGGCTTCTTCCAGGTCCGTTACGCCGAGGCTGCCCCATAGGCAAAGGTTGGCTCCATAGAGCTGCTGCAGCTGCAGTGGATCCATGCCGGCATTTTTGTCGATGCAGTGGAGTCCGTTAAATCCGGCTGATACAATCTCCGCCATTATCCCATTCAGATTGCCGTCCGAATGCAGGAAAACGGGCTTGCCGGCGGGGGCGATCTTTTCCACCTGTGAGGCTAAAGACGGCAGCAGATTTCCTCGCGTAATTTCCGGGCCAAAGAGCAGGCCCCTTTCGTAGGCCATATCGTCCGCGATTATCAGACCGTCAACACCGGCCTCAATTAAGTCCCTGGCCAGGGCCAGATTCAGGCTTTCCACTTTGCGGATAAACTCGGCGAATACCAGCGGCGACCTTTTAGGGAGTACGAGAAATTCGCTGCAGCCGAATACGCGTGTTCCCCAACCCAGCGCTCCATCCAAGACCGCAAAAGTGAATAGCTGAGAGCGGTAAACCCAGTCTTTTAACTCGGGCCAGACAACTGCACCGCTGTCCGGCAGCCCACCCTGCAGAACCGGATGCTTCGGGTGCAGACATATGATGTCCAGCCCGAGTCGTGTCGCAAATTCTAATCTTTCCTCAAAGCCAACTCGGTTTACCTGCAAGCTCTGGGCAACCACCGGGTCCTCAAGGCAGATTTCTCCTTTAGGGACCCGGTCTGTTTCCTTATGGCCAATCACTAACTTCACTCGTTCCCTGGGGTTATAACCGGTTTGTATGCTTGCTGCAGCCAAGATCCTTCACCTCAAAAACTTATGGCTTGGGCGAATTTTCGGGTAAAGCCGCTGTGGAGGGACAATTCGACGTGTTCAACCCGCTGCGGCAAATCAGCCGCAAGCTGCAGCTGCTGCCTGGCAAGCAAAGCCATGATTGCCCCTGTGCCCGCGGCATTTCCCACAGGCTTAATCCGCTTCAGCTCAATTTCCGGGAACATGCCGATTCCCTTGACAGATTCCGGGCGGAGATTACTGCCGAAAGCCCCGGCAACCAAAATTCCATCAAATTGGCCGGCTTTGACGTCGAGTTCTTCCATCAGTATTTCGATACCCGCCCTCACAGCTCCTTTGCCCAGCTGCAGTTCACTGATATCTTTCTGGGTGATGCACACTTCAGTACTGCCTTCAGCCAGCACAAACTTCAAACCCTTCTCACCAAGTTTTATCCTGTCCTTCACCGCTGGACTCAACTCAGCCGGGCATTCTTCCGGATGCTTGATGCGGCCGTTAGCCCTGAGGATCCCCAACCTAACCATCTCTGATACGGCATCGATGAGCCCTGAACCACAGATACCCTGGGCCACAGCGCCGCCAACAACTTCCAGCCGCACGTCCTCGTCTATGTCAACCTTAAATATCGCGCCAGGTTCAGCCCGCATGCCCTGACTGATGCTCGCTCCCTCAAAGGCCGGGCCGGCTGCCGTTGAACATGTCAGCACGCGCCCTGCGGAAGCCAGGGCAATTTCACCGTTAGTCCCGATATCCACCGCAAGCCATGTGCCTGGCAGCTGATAGATTTGGGTTGCCAAAATTACTCCCACAGTATCGGAGCCCACGTACCCGGCGACATTTGGCAGGAGGGCAAACCGCGAACAGGCAGGCAAATTCTTCAACCCAAGTTCCTGGGCAGATCCGCTTAAGCCCCGGGCAAAGGCGGGAATAAACGGGGCCGATGCCACCCCGATGGGAGAAGCGCCCAAGAGTAGATGACTCATTACTGTATTGCCGATCAGGGTTAGGAAGTATACCCTGTCTGCCGAAACCCCGGCTTGCTGTACGAGCTTGGCGGAGATTTCATCCAGGGTCTCTGCCACCAGCTGTTTGAGCCGGGCCAGACCGCCCTCGTTCTCCTTGGCGTAGGTGATCCGCGATATCACGTCGGCGCCGTGTACCCGCTGCCGGTTACCGGCGGAGGTGGAAGCGGCCACCTGTCCATCCCGCAGATTCACCAGATACCCCGCTACACTGGTAGTGCCAATATCAAAGGCTATACCGTACATTTCACCGCAGGTATCCCCTCTTTCCAGCGCAATCAGCTCCTGGTCAACCACAACTGCGGTTACCTGGTAATTGGCTTCCCGCAGCAACACGGGAATCTGGCTGACCAAATTGATACCCACCTTTACCTGTCCGGGCAGTTCCTTCAGCACTCGGTCCAAATCGGCCGTCTGGTCCTCAATGGTGGGAGGAGTTAGCTCATGGTACGATTTTAAGACCAGCGGGTCAACATCAAACCGCTGGTCAATCTTTCCTTTGGCAGGGGTATAGGCGCGGCTTGGCACAGCCGGAGAGAGCACTTCCAGCGTTATGTCCCCAACCATCTTTCTCTGACAGAGCAGCAATACCCCTTGTTGCTGCTGCTCTTGCGAGATAAAATCCCTTTCGACCGGACTAACCTCGCTCGGCATACCTTCCCGGAGCCTGGCCCGGCATTTGCCGCAGCTGCCCTTCCCCCCGCAAACAGCGTTGACCTGGATACCCGCCTGATGAGCCGCCTCCAAAAGGCTTGTCCCGGCAGGGACCCTGACTTGGGCACCAGAAGGCAGGAAAGTTGCCGTAAATTCATCAGCCATCACAAACACCCGCCTTTCCCCGCAAATTTGAGTCACCTGGGGACGGTTCTTGACTGACTCACTTTTTGAGTCGGCGGAGAACCGTCCCTGGGTGACTCAGTCTGAATGATTCACTGGAAGTTTTCCTGGTGGTCGCGAAAATACTGGATGTAGCGGCGGGCAAACCTGTCTCTGCCCAACAGCAAATCTGCGGCCATGATGCTCTTGCGGACCTTGGCCACATCAACCACAGGGCAGGTCACACCGGCAGTGATAGCCATCCCCAAAAACACTCCGTTGATCGCTTCCCTGCCCGGAACACTGAAGGAAATGTTGCTGGCTCCCATCGTAATGTTTACACCGTACTGCTCTTTCACACGCCTGATGGTGTCGAAGATGGCGAGTCCGGCTTTATCATTTACCCCGACGGACAGAACCAGGCAGTCGACCACAATGTCTTCGATAGGAATGCCTACTTTACTGCTCCGATTGATTATCTTGTCAATAATCTGCATGCGGGTGTCAGCGTCCTGGGGGATGCCCCTTTCGTCTGCGGGGAGGGCAATCACCGCCGCGCCGTATTCCTTAACCATAGGCAAAACTTCCTCTAAAGAGTGGTCGCTTCCCTTTACTGAGTTTACCAGCCCTTTGCCTTTATAAACCTTTAAGGCAGCTTCCAGGGCCTTAGTATCCCCGCTGTCAAAACAGAGTGGAACATCCACTTCCTGCATGACCAGTTTGACAATTTGCGGCAGTACAGCTACCTCATCAACCCCGCCGGCCCCTACGTTTAGGTCCAGGATGTCTGCTCCGGCCTCTACCTGCTGCCTCGCTTCCTGCAGCACCAGGTCGAAGTCACCCAGTTTCAGGGCCTCAGCCAGTTTCTTTTTGCCCGTTGGATTTATGCGTTCGCCGATAAGCACAGTGCGCTTATCGCTGATCACCACTTCTTTGGTTGCGCTCGACAGCTTAGTCTCCATTTCATTGCCCCATTTCATTGAGAGATTGGACCGGCAAGCCGGCCTGCCTGATTCTTTATCCTCGTCTAAGACTCCCACTTCTATAAGTGGGAGTGGTTACGCCGTATTCTGCTTCGGTGGGGGTAGAGTCCCCCACCGAAGACCCGATGTTTAGCGGAAGCTAAACGAGTTCACTAACGATATACTTGATTGCAGATGCTTACAGCTGATGCGGCATCTTTGCCGTAGAAATCTGCCCCGGCAAATTTACGCACATCTTCGTTGCAGGGAGCTCCCCCAATCATTACTTTCACCTGGTCCCTCAAACCCGCTGCCTCCAGTTCGTCTACAACCTTCTTGATTTCTGGGAACGTGAAATTGAGCAGGCAGCTTACACCAACCAGCTTGGCACCTGTTTCCCTCGCCGCGTTAACAAACTTATCCGCCGGCACATCCACGCCCAGATCTACCACCTCATAACCGGTTCCTTTCAGCATGGATATGACGATGTCCTTGCCAATATCATGGATGTCGTCTTTAACCGTTCCGAGCACTACCGTGCCCTTGCTGGGCTGGTTAGCCAGGTCGGCCTCTCCCAGCATGGGCTCCAGCTTGGACATCACGCTTTTGAAGATTTCCCCGGCCATAATCAGTTCACTGAGGTAGTACTCATTCTTTTCAAACAGCTGCCCGATTTCGAACATGCCGTCGTTGCATTCTTTAATGATATCAAGTGGGTTTTCGCCTTTATCGACCTTTTTGTCCACCAGGTCATAAACCTTGTCCTCGTCAAGGTTGATCATCGCCTGTGTGAGTTCGGTAAAATCAGCCACTTTATGTCCCTCCGTTTTTTCATCATTGTTGTTGATTATGTTATACCTTGCGCAAGCTACCAGAGCCAGGAAAAGAGCCAGTTAAAGGCCATATGCTCCAGAGTGTCCCAGTTTTGCTTGATTATCTCTTCATCGCCCGTAACCCCGCCTATTTCTTCCCGTTTGACCTCCCAGGGAGTGGCGACCCTGCGCTTGGGAGGGTGCCAGCCAGCCGGCGGGTTGGGGTTTATTTGCAGTTCAAACTTGGTTATATCGCTGTAGCGGCCATATTCCAGGGTGGCATCGAGCATGGCCCGGAAATTCTCCGGTTTGGTGTCGTACGGGATGCCGCAGCCGCCGTTGATGATAAAGCCAGCATCTTTGGCCACAGTTTCACACAAGAGTTTCACCCTGTCCCGCACTTCCGCCGGGTTTCCCAGAATGAGTAAGGAGTCGGGCACGCCGCCGGCGATGCACTGATAGCCGCCCAGGTCCTCTTTGGCTTTAAAGATATCTCCCTGCACGTCGATATCACAGAGCACCTTGCCCTTGGGCAGCTCGCGGAAATGGTGCCAGTTTGGTCCCCAGTCCCCCTCCAGATAAGCCCGGATCGTATAGCCTGCTTCGATTAGTATCAGCATGACCTTTTTCAGGGAGGGCCAGTAATACTCGTCAAACTGTTTGGGGGACAAGAAGGGAAATGCTCCCCGGTGCAGCGGCACAAAGATCGGATAGCGCCTGAGCGGGTCAGCGATTGCCAAAGCCGCGTTAACTATATCAGGGATCAGGGCTTCACAGGCGGCCTGCACTTTGTCAGGCTGACGCCGGACATCAAGCATGATTCCCCTCAAGCCTCGCAGACCATCGGCCAGGTAGTCAAAGGGGGCCAGAAACACCCCGCCCATAGATTGCGGCATCCCCAGCTCGTTCTGCAGGTATTGCGCTCTGGCCCGGTTAAAAGCACCCACCATGGCAGACGCGCTGCTTCCCTTAATCAGTGCCAGGAAGGAACGGACGGAGCCAGGTGCAGCGAAATCGTTCAGAGCGCGGGGCAGGAATCGCTCCAGCAAAAACTCTACCGGACTGTTGATGAGCAGGTCGTACTCATCGCCTTTCATTCTCTCCCCTTCCACAAACTGAAATTGTGTCCGGGGCCCCAGATCCCTGCCCGGAAGCCTGTAGAGGTTGAAGCCTACCGCATCGTGCAGCGGGCCCCAAAACCTGCCGGAACGAAATGCATCCACTTCGGGAAAGTCCTGGACGAACTTGCTGTCCGCTTTACTCCAGGTACCAGGGTCATAAATAAACTCCTGGTTGGTGTGGCCCCCATAAACTTCCGCAAAATAGTTTGATCCTGCGGAAATCGGCACACGGTCCGGAACCTCTAGCGCAATAGCGGCTTGAAGATCGGAA
>JAJYNB010000412.1 GCA_021786555.1 Bacillota bacterium
CTTCGGGCGTCTCCGAAAGGGCCACAAAGGCGCCCGGATCGTTTTCCCTGATGATTTCTTTTACCCGGGCCAGTTCGGCCCGGGTGACAACACAGTAAATAATCTTTTTATGTTCACCCGAATATGCACCGCTCCCATTGAGGAAAGTTACACCTCGTTCCAGGATGGTCATGATGTCCTGGGCAATTTTATCCGGCTGGTTGGAAATGATAATGGCAGCTTTGGTGTGGCTCAGGCCCTCCTGCACGAAATCCACTACCCGGGTTGCCACAAACATATAGATGATGGCATACATAGCCAGTTCGGGCTTGAACAGAAAAGCTGCCACAGTAAAAATCACAGCGTCAATACCCAGGAGCGCCTGGCCTACACTGAAGCTGAATTTGCTGGTCAAGATTAAGGCCACGATATCAGTCCCGCCCAGCGAGCCCTGGGAACGGAAAATTATGCCCATGCCCACCCCTGTCAACAGGCCGCCAAAAAGCGCAGCCAGAAGCAGGTCCCGCGTAACAGGACTAACCCCTGCGCTCAACTGAAGGGCCAGTGAGACAACCAACACACCCCAGATGCTAAGCAGCAGGAACCGCTTGCCCATGAGCCGGAACCCCAGCAAAAAGACAGGAATATTTAAGACCAGAACCAACCAGCCGGTGGGCAGGCCCAACAGGTAATGCAGCAAGATGGCGATGCCTGTAACCCCGCCGTCCACTATGCGGTTGGGTACAATGAAATAGTTGAGGCTTAGGGCCACTCCGCAGGCACCCACAGCTACCCCGCCAAACCTTTTCACTTCTCCCCAAAAACCTTTGCCAGTCATACAGACCCCCGCTGCAAATCGCCGCAGACAAAAAACAAGATTCCGCTTGTCACTTTTGTCCTTGTAAGCATAGTATATACCATAACCAAACAACTCACCAAAAGCTGAAAACTCGTCATTCCTCCTTCCACTCTCATGGGGGTTAGGCCTTGGGGCCCTAACCCCGCTCTTCTTTTACTTAATCCAGTATAGCATGAAGACAAAAATTCGCCCCTTGCCAAAACAGGCAAGGGGCGAATTTCATTTTCCTTTAAAGGTTAAGATAGAATTGACAAGTTTAATAATGGCCTCCAATAAGCTGTCGCTCCTCACCGGCTTGGCCTTGGCCTTAACCGGTTCAGGTACCGGGGGAATTACCGGCGCCTGAAGTTTGGCCGGTTGTTCAAGCTGGCTGTCCTTGGTCCGTTCCCTCCCACGGCGGCCCTGCCTTTCAGGCCTGGTTGTACCGCTTTCCTCGTTGAGTTCCTGAGCGGGACGCCGGCCGGGGCCGAAAAACAAGGGTCGGACTGTACTGCCCTGATCATCTTCCGCCTCTGGGTTCATCCGCCGCCTGGGACCGCCAAACCTGGGTCTAAGATTATCAGCAGGCTGATTTTCACCTTCGGTATTCATCCTCCGTCCGGGACCAAAAAAGGGAGGTCGTGCTCCACCCATTACCTGTTCCCTCCTTCCCACACTTTTCTCATTCCCAGTTTATGCCACCAAGAATTCCCTTGCATCTTGTCTGGCCTTGCCTTGATTTGGAATAGTTGGATTGTTCGGTTTGGACTTACTGTAAAACCGTATTTGCCCAAGATTTCCCGGGGCGGCAGGGATAAGTCAGTTTTGGGCGAATCTTTTAGCGGAGGTGTGAAAATTCGTGTGGAGTTATGTAAAAGGGCTGCTGCTGGGGCTTTTCCTTCTCTGGTTGGTCCTGATGCTGAGTTTCGCTATTAGCGACGGGTTTATCATGGCCATTATTTATGGCGTACTCATGGCCCGGACCGCCTTGACCCTTCTGCAAAAGGTGACCGGCGGCACGGGACTGTATATCCTGGTGTTTCTGATTCTCTCCCTTTGGGTGTGGTCTTTCCGCCGCAGGCACCGGACTGCAGCTGCGCCCGCAAGTCCGGCGCCCGAATTCCAGCCTGCACCCGCTGGATCAGGCACAGAAAAAGCAGAAGAGAATTGAGTGATTACCCACAAGTATTCCGTATACGGTTGATCCCCTCTAGGGGATTTTTTTCTTCTCAGCCTAATTATTTTTGACATTAAACAGGATTTTCCATATTCATGGCGAATTGGGAAACATTGCACTTGTTTGCTTGGAGGACTAGCATGAGCGATTCAGCTTCCCTCAAGTCTCTGTATGAAGACCGCCAGACTTTATACGATGTGCTGGACAATCTGCCCCTGGGAATAGTGGCATTAAGCGCAGCGGGCAAAGCCATATTTATCAACCAGACCATGGCTGATATGCTGCAATTGCCCCTAAAAAAGCTGTTCCGTTCCTCCCCGGCTGAACGGGATGGTTGGCTGCGGTTAGAATCAGACCGGCGCCAAATGTTTAACGCTTGCCTGCAAGGCGAGAGATTCACCTGCAGAGCGTATTTGTTTCCTGCAGACGGGGAACGCGTCCCTGTCCGGGTACATGCTTTCCCTCTCTACAACAAACAGGGGGACACTGCAGGGATTGTCATTCTGATTCAAAACCTGCAAGAGCAAAACGTGCTGGAACAAAGCCAGCGGGAATACAGGTATATTGTCGACTCAATCAACACCGGTATTGTTTCGATTGATCCCAGAGGGTACGTCACAACCTGCAATAAAGCTTTCAGCCAATATTTCGGCGTAAAATCCAGCGACCTTGTGGGCAAATACTACCCCGACCTAAGGGCACAGATAGGCACCGGCTCCAGCTTGCTGGTGCAGGCCCTGCAAACCGGTCAAAGCATCGCCCTGCCGGAATTTTGCCATGAAGTTAACGGGCAGGACAAGGTTTTTTCCATCGAGTGCATGCCTTTACAAGACGAAAGCGGCGGCATTACCGGTGCCTTCGCCCTGGTGCGGGATATCTCAACCCAACGCCTCATAGAAGCGAAAGTAAACCGGGCCCAGCAACTAAACATTGCCGGGGAACTCGGGGCAGGGATAGCCCATGAGATTAGAAATCCTCTTACCTCCATTCGCGGTTTCATTCAACTGCTAAAAGGGCGTTTCACCAACACGTCACCGGAACAGGAATACCTGGAAATAATGCTGGGCGAATTGGACCGCGCCAACAACATCATTAAGAAATTCCTGCTGCTTTCGAAGCCTCAGAATCCCAAACTCGAGCTGCAGGACCTTAATTACCTCCTGGATGACATGTTGAAGCTGGTGGAGGGAGAGGCCCTGATCGCGGAAGTGGAGCTGGTCCGCCGCTTCAGTTTGGAGGTTCCGCTTATGGTGGTGGAAACGGAAAGCATAAAACAGGTTTTTCTAAACCTGATACAAAACGCCATCCAGGCTATGCCTTCCGGTGGCAAACTGACTGTCTCCACCGAATTCCTGCAGGAAACCAACACAAATGTAGTCAGAATCAGTGACACCGGGTCGGGCATCCCCTCGCACCTCCTTGGCAAATTGGGAAACCCGTTCTTTACCACCCGCAAAAACGGAACAGGCCTTGGCCTCATGCTTTCCTACCGGATTGTGGAAAACCACAAAGGCAAAATCGAAGTGGAAAGCGCGGAAGGTGCAGGCGCTACGTTCACTGTTACACTCCCCATCAGCAACACTCCCCCTGGGCGCTAAAGCACACCAACGGTTCCAGCGCTCCGGTGACTCACCCGTGAGTCACTTAGGGACGGTTCCTGACTGACTCATTTCCGAGTCCTTGGGGACGGTCCTTTGCTGACTCAATTCGGATCCTTCTGATGCCGCAATACGGTATTTTCATTTGGCTGACAAACTGAACCGGTTTCACTCACGGTAAACAACTTTGTATTTTTTTCATGTTTAAGCTGATTTTTCTGTTTGACCTTTAAATCGGATTAAGTTATAATACCATTTGTCGACTAATTTGCGCTCGTAGCTCAGTGGATAGAGTGACGGTTTCCGAGGCCGGAGGTCGCAGGTTCGAATCCTGCCGGGCGCACCATACGCTTTAAACGGTTTTTTCGTTAAAAAGACCCGTTTTTTGTATTTATATGTTTAACCAGCATGAGACCCTTCTCCCAGACACAGCAATAAAAGCCCTCCTATGGTAGAGTAAATCAATCTACTATGGGAGGGCTTCTTCATGGGGCAAAAAAGGAGAGAAGAATGAATTTGTCTTCAAGTAAGCTAGAGGCCGTACAAATTGATCATGGTTGCATTGTTGATAAATTCAATCTTTTGCTTTTATAGCTTTGGCTCGAATCTTGGGATCTAGGGTTTCCGGGTTGAGCATCTCGGAATAAGTTGGTCCAAACGGAATTTTTGCCATGTCAAATCCCCCAATCTTTTTCGCAGCACCAAAGGGAACTTTAGCCCTTATAGGGAATTCCAACAAGGAACTGCGCTTGAGATGACCCTTTACTGATTATGCCTGTTGCGCTAAAGCGGCCAGGATCTTTTCCGGGGTAATCGGCAGATCGAAGATGCGAACACCTATGGCATCATAAACGGCATTTACAATCGCTGCCGCCGTCGGGATAATGGCGCCTTCTCCTACGCCTTTGGCCCCAAACGGTCCGTTGGGAGCCTCATCTTCTACAATATAGGTAATGACTTCGGGCACGTCCTGGCTGGTGGGCAGCAAATACTTGGTAAAGGAAGGCGTGGTCGTCTTGCCGTTTTGGAGCACCACTTCTTCCATAATGGCATACCCTAGGCCCTGCGCTATTGCCCCTTCAATTTGCTGTTCTACGTTTTGGGGATTAATTGCTTTCCCACAGTCATGGGCTGCCCCCACCCTGAGAACAGTTACTTCACCTGTCTCCGTATCCACTTCTACGTCGGCCACTTGTGTAGCATAAATGTAAGCAGCATATGCATCGCCTTGGTTCGTAGCGTGATTTACATCGGCAGTAGTGTTATCGTACCAGGCGAAACCGATAAACCGCCTGCCCCGCTGGTGTGCCTCTCCGGCTAGTTCAGCAAACGGCATGGTCTTACTGGGATCGCCGATGCATGTCACTTGACGATCCCTAATGTTAATATCTTCCGGAGCACAGTTCAAAAGTTCAGCTGCCAGTTGTACCAGGTGGTACTTTGCGTCGGCAGCAGCCTGCTTGACGGCGTTGCCGGAAACAAAGGTCTGCCGGCTTGCTGTGCTTGCCAATCCATCCGGGGTAACACCGGTATCGGCACTGATAATGCGCACATCCTCGTAAGCGATACCCAGTTCTTCCGCAGCTATCTGGCAAAGCACTGTGTCGGAACCTTGTCCCATATCACATACGCCGCTGAGGACAGTTGCCGTGCCGTCGTCTGCA
>JAJYNB010000404.1 GCA_021786555.1 Bacillota bacterium
GATCTGTGCGTGGGTTGAAACACAAGCATAGCATGGAACTCTCTTTTCCATATGCCGCACCCCATGCGGGTGCGTGGGTTGAAACCAAGGGGAAGGTGGGCGGCAAGGTTGGATTCCAGGCCGCACCCCATGCGGGTGCGTGGGTTGAAACCGGCGCTTCCCACAAGTAGCCCGGGCTATGGGGCCGCACCCCATGCGGGTGCGTGGGTTGAAACCCCCAGGAAAGTACAATTATTTTGCCTATCACCGCCGCACCCCATGCGGGTGCGTGGGTTGAAACAGCAACTGGCATCTGCGATCGCCGCGCACAAGGCCGCACCCCATTCGGGTGCGTGGGTTGAAACCGCAGCATCCCCATACTGCCCCAAGTTAACAAGCCGCACCCCATGCGGGTGCGTGGGTTGAAACTAGGCGGGTTTTAAATTCCAGGCCGTCCGGGTCGCCGCACCCCATGCGGGTGCGTGGGTTGAAACCGTATTCGCAGCAGCGCAGGTCACATTGTATATGCCGCACCCCATGCGGGTGCGTGGGTTGAAACCAATATCCCCACATGTCGACAGCTTTAATATTTAGCCGCACCCCATGCGGGTGCGTGGGTTGAAACGTCGGGTCCCTGGTCCACCAGGATCAGAACCTGCCGCACCCCATCCGGGTGCGTGGGTTGAAACCAACTTAAATGGGCCGCAAAAAGGTTAGGAGTGGCCGCACCCCATGCGGGTGCGTACACATAGGACAATGGGGACGGTTCTTCCGTCCTAGCGGGCGATTCGTAGCTCTAATTCGTTAAGTGGAGGTGTTGTCCTCCCGTTCCAGTCCTTACACTGGAACGAGGCCAAGATTTAAGGATACTCTGGGCGCTCACTGGATGGTCGAACCCTCGAACCAACCAAGCCAGAGTTAGGTAATCTGATGCGTCGCGAGACGGTCAGAAAAGGGCCTGAGGCCGAGGAACAGACCCGTTTTCGAATACCCAAGCAAGAGCCGGTATTCGATTAGGCCGTGGTGGCGTGTACATCGGGCGAGACTGCGCTAGAAGTTGCAGCCTGGCCGGGAACGGTCGAGCCGGGGCTAAGTAGGGAATCCCCGGGGAGATGTACATATGTGTTTAGGCACGGGGAGGTTCTGAACAACGAAATAGGGTTACCGAATGAGACCTCCTGCTGCTCTCCGAGAAGGAGCAGGTACGAGGGATACCGCATGCGGCGGGAGGGGTCAGCGCCGTCATATTACCTGGGGCGACCCAGGGAAGGACGACACCGATGAGCGCTTCGACGGAACTACAGACGGGCCAGGTCAAACTTCATCAGGAAAACGACCAGAACCCGAAAGCAGGTACCGTACTCCAGTGACCGGAAGCCGGACAGAGAAGGGTGCGAACATGGTAAAACCACTACACAGCGTAATTGACAAGGTATACCGCAGGTCCAATCTGGTAAAGTGCCAGTGCAAAGGTATGCGCCAACAAAGGAGCAGCCGGAGTTGACAAGGTAACGGTGGAAGCATGGCGAGCCAAGGAAGAGGCCAACCTGCGCCAACTACATGGCGAGTTGTATGCGGACACATACCGCAGTCAGCCTGTGCGCCGGGTATACATACCTAAACCTGGTACGAACAAGCAAAGGCCGCTCGGAATACCCGCCCTTAAAGAAAGGGTATGTCAACAGGCAGTACTTCAAGTATTAGAGCCTACCTTCGAGGAGATATTCTTTGAGGGAAGCCACGGCTTTCGACCGGGGAAGAGCACCCATACGGCGAAAGAGGCGATTTTGGAGTACAGGAAAGCCGGATATCGCTATGTAGCGGACCTGGACATCAGCAACTTCTTCAATGAAGTGGACCACACCATCCTGATGAAACTGGTACGAGAAGTGGTCAAAGACCGACGAGTACTGAGACTCATCAGGGGATGGCTGACTGCCGGGGTGATGGAAGAAGGGAATGTACGATACGAAGTCAGCGGGACACCGCAGGGTGGAGTCATCAGTCCGTTGCTTTCGGGCATCTATCTAACACCGTTTGACCGGGCCTTACAGGCAGCTGGGTACGCACACGTCCGCTACGCGGACGATGTGCTGATACTCTGCCGAACCCGGGAAGAAGCGGAGGCGGCCTTGGGAGTGGCAGGAGATTTGCTGAACCGGATGAAGCTAAGGCTATCGCAGGAGAAAACGGTCATCAGCAGCTTCCAGGAAGGATTTGATTTCCTTGGGTTTCACTTTGGTAAACGCCATATAGGCGTGGGAAAGAAGTTGTTGAAGAGCCTTTATGCGAGGGTTCGGGAAGCAACACGGCGTAACCAGGGAGATATCCCGGTTGAGCGTGTGATTGCCGAGCTGAATCCAAAGATTGAAGGGTGGGCCAACTACCACCGCCACGGGAATAATCTGGTTTTATTCCGCAACCTGGACAGATGGGTGCGGAACAGAGTGCGGGCGTATAAGCGCCGCCGCTGGAGAGACCGTGGTAGATGGAAGCTCTATTCAGCAGAGGAGCTAGACCGGAAGGGTCTGGCGCGCATGGAATGGAAGATACCCAGGTACCAGCAACTCAAGCTCTTTGAGTCTCCCCGCTAGGGGATAGCATTGGGGTCGCCGGATGCGGGAAAACTGCACGTCCGGTGACAACGGGGGCTGGCACCCCGTGAGGGGTGCCTTCTACCCACTAAATGGTGTCGAATTGTAGGTGCTTCCCGTGCTCGTCCTTAGAGACTGTCACCTTTCCAGTTTCGGATGGCCGCCCTAACGGACCTGGCCATCTCTCGGGCGAAGCTGGCCCCCGTTTTCCTGGCGTAGGCATACTGGGCAAAATTCCTGGCTCCGTACTTGCTGCGGCGGGGAAGACTTTTTTCCCGTTCGGAGAACATCTCGTTAAATTCTTCCGAATTTAGCCGTTTGTAAGTGTCGGTAAAGACGATGAACTTTTCTTCGAACCTAGGAGTCAGAACTTTCGGCGCATTGTCAGGATAGTAGCCCAGACACAGCATGGTTATGGGAAGTACCCACTGCGGCAGGTTGAACATCTCGCGGTGGGTTTCGTAATTTTCCAGGATATCGCCGATATAGCAGGAGCCGATCCCGAGTGATTCAGCAGCCAGCGCCGCGGTCTGGGCGGCGATGATGGCGTCATTGGCGGCCAGGAGCAGGTCACCCTCATCAGGGGTTGCATAATCCAACTGGTGGCTGGAGCAAAATTCTTTCACCCCGCCTAAGGCGTAGTAGTCAAACCAGCGCTGCAGGTCTGCCAGAAAGATCAGGACCAGGGGAGCCTTGGCAATGAAAGGTTGGTTGTCACACGTCCTGCTCAACTGCTTCTTTTTTGCTTGGTCTTCCACTACCAGGATGGAGTATAACATCATGTTGCCGGCGGTAGGGGCCCTGAGGGCGCTGGAGATGATAAGGTCCCGGTGTTCTTGGGTGACCGGTCTGTTGGCATATTGGCGCAAGGATGCGCGGTTTTGGATCAGGTCTATGGTTGGATTCAAAAGATTCCCCTCCCGAATTGTACAAAATGTAGTCTCGTGGCAAATTATACCACTTTCCAAAGGGCTTGTGATAGACTTAAGTACCCCGTATGGAAGTCTGGAGCTCAACCTGCAAGGGCATCTGTGGCTTGTTAATGCCTTTTGTTCTGCGTGCAGATCCATCTGTGGGAAAACTGGAGTTACTTCCATGGTCACGTCGAGTCAGTTATGTGGACTGGGTCAAGTACTTTACGTCTGACTTTATCCGCACCATGGAATGTGGTAAAATGTAGATATTTGGTAGATAAATTGAAAACGGAGAAGCCATGGAACTATTTCAAGTTATTCCCGAACGCTTATTCGGATTGCTGGCCAGCCCGCTTAAAGAGGTCTATGCCGCAATCCTCTTTCGTATTTACGACCAATACCAACTAACAACCTTCGGCATGGAACGCGAAGTCATCGTGGATGTCATCCTGGATTACCTGGAATCCCAGGAGGAAAAATCAGGCATCCTGGCTGCGCTGGACGAGGACATGCCGCAGGAAGGGGAAGAGCGAATTTCCCTCAGGGGAAGGGCAGGTTCAATCGTCCGCAAATTGGAAAACAGCGGCTGGATCAGAGTGGAAATCTGGGCCAACTACCAGCAGTACATAAGCTTGCCGGATTACGCCATCAAGCTCCTCGACACCCTGGACAAAATTCGTGAGAACAGGCAGGTGGAGTACCAAAGCTTTATCTACGCCGTCTACACCGCCGTTACCTCGGAAGAGGCCCTGCGCCAGCCTCAGCTGGCCCTGGACCGGGCCTATGAGACTACGCTGGAGCTGGTCAACCACTTAAAGACCTTAAACCATAACATTAAGCGCTATCTGGAGAAGGTACTGGCCCAGGAACAGGCAGCAGAAATTCTCAGGCTGCACTTTGAGGACTATAAATTGGAGGTCCTGGACAAGGCTTATCACCGGTTGAAAACCGCCGATAACGTATCCCGCTACCGGCCGAAAATTATCGACAAGGTGCAGGAATGGCTGCATAACCCGCTCTGGGTATCGGATGTAGTCAGCCACGAACTGCGCATGGAAAGGTCTCAGGGTGAAGAAAAAACGAGGAATGAAATTTATCGTAAATTGGAGAGCATCCTCCAAGTCTATCTGGGCTTGGATGAATTGTTGGAGGAAATCGACCGGCGCAACAGCCAGTATGCGGCAGCGTCGCTGCGTCAGGTGGAATATATCTTAAGCTCTGGCAAGAACACAGAAGGCCAACTGCTGGAGATAATGAAATACCTGGCAGACCTCCGGCGGCAAGGACACAGGGCGGACAGCACGGTGAGAGACGAAGTGGCTGAGGTCTTCAGCCTGTTCTCCCAGAAATTCCTGGACTGGGGATCCATGTTTACGGCCCGCGCCCCGGCCCGCCCCCACTGCGGCGGGGAGTTGTCCGGTGAAGAGGAAGACCCGGAGGCCAGGGAAGAGCGGCTGCGGGCCTATATCGACCGCATGGCCAGACGGCTTACCCGGGACAAGGTCAACCAGTGGGTAATGGAGCGGCTGGAAGGCCGGAATGAGTCCCGGGCAATTGAACTCAATATTGAGGGAGTAGAGGATTACGTCTACCTCATCTATACCGCCCTGTACTCCCGGTCGAAAAAAGTCCAGTACACCGTTGATTTTAAGGAACAAGCTGGTTTGGTGGAAGTTGGGGAGTTTCGTTTCCGGAATTTCCGGATCAAACGGAAGGCGGGTAGAGCAGGATGAGCGTCTGGGATACTTATGCTGACCTCCGGGCATC
>JAJYNB010000357.1 GCA_021786555.1 Bacillota bacterium
GGATCTCTTGGAGCAGGAGGGTGTGGACGGGCTGGTGTTCATAGTATTTATCCCTACTCCTGGTACGCGTTATGCTGAAAAGAGCCCTCCTCCCTTGGCAGAAGTGATAAAGCTCTTGGCAGAAGCGCGGCTGCGCTTTCCGGCTAAGCCGATTTTTCTGGGCTGTATGAGACCAAAGGGACGTTATCGTCAAGAGTTGGATCTTGCGGCAGTGCGCTGTGGTGTAAACAAAGTTGTTGTTCCCACCAAGGCTGCGGTAGATCTGGCCCTGGAGCTTGGACTCAAGGTAACACGGGGAGAGGAGTGCTGCGTCCTATGATTAAGTGTTCTGCCGGTACCGCAAAAGTTTTAGGATTGAAGGAGCTTAAGAGCGATGCTTTGCCCACAACCGCCTATCTGATGACCGGGGAGCGCTGCAGCAATGATTGCTCCTTTTGTCCCCAGGCCAAATACAGCGGGGCAAGAGCGGATCTTTTGTCAAGGGTAACCTGGCCCGAATATGCAAGGGAAGCTGTGCTTGACGGGGTTGCCCGGGCCTTTGAAGCCAACAGTATTAAACGTTCCTGTTTTCAGGTGACAAACTCCAAACATGCCCTGCAGGAGACCAAAGTGTTCCTGCAGGATTTGCAGAGCAAGTCTCCTGTTCCTATATGTGTTTCCTGTTCTGTCGGCACCGTCCAGGCCGTATCTGAACTCATTAATCAGGGGGCAGACCATGTCAGCATTGCCCTGGATGCAGCCTGTGAGCGTATATTCGTTGAGAACAAAGCTGGGTCTTGGTCCCAAAAATACAGGTTGCTGCAAGAGAGCGCCAAGGAGTTTCCCGGGCGAATTGCGACCCATTTGATTGTTGGCTTGGGTGAGACTGAGGAAGAAATGCTGCGAACCGTGCAAGAGATGGTGGACCTGGGGGTAACTATAGCCCTGTTTGCCTTGACTCCGATAAAGGGAACCCGTTTGGAACATGGCAAGCCCCCGGCTATCGACCAATACCGCAGGATTCAGGCTGCCAGGTACCTCATTCAGAAGGGGTTGGACCGGTTTGAGAAGATGTGCTTTGAGGGCGGTAAACTTGTGCGCCTGGGGCTTAGCGAGGAGGAATGGGTTAACGCTTTGGCTGATGGAGAGGCTTTTAGAACTTCAGGCTGTCCGGACTGCAACCGGCCTTACTATAATGAGAAACCAGGCGGGCTGATTTACAACTATCCCAAGCCGTTGACCCTTGAACAACGTGAACAAGCCCTGAGGGAATTGAACTTGGGAGGGCTGACAGGGTCTGTCCAAATACCTGATTAGAGAACGGGATGAGGCGAATACATGCAGGAATGGCGTTTAATTAATTTTGGGTACTCAGATGGAGCTATGAACATGGCTATCGACGAAGCTGTCTCACAAACTATGGTCGAAGGTGTGGTTCCCCCCACCCTGAGGTTTTACGGTTGGCGCCCGCCCTGTTTGTCACTGGGTTATGCTCAAAAAGCTTCAGAAGTTGAATGGGATGTCTGCGGCTCTTTAGGTGTTGATGTGGTGAGGCGGCCTACCGGCGGACGGGCTATTCTGCACGACCAGGAAGTAACCTACAGTGTTATTGCACCTGAAGAAAATCCTCTGGTTAGCGGCACAATCCTGCAATCCTACCTGAAACTGAGCCAGGGATTGCTGCGGGGTTTAAGGAAGCTGGGAATCGAAGCAGAGATGGTTTCGCATAAAGATTTGGACGAGCTGGGAACTTCCGCTTGTTTTGATTCTCCTTCATTTTACGAAATGGTGGTGGGAGGCAGGAAGACTGTCGGAAGCGCCCAGACGCGAAAAAACGGGGTGCTGCTGCAGCATGGGTCGATAATCCTGGATATCGATGCTGATATGCTGTTTTCAGTCCTCAGCTTTCGGAACGAGGAGGTGAGAAACCGGATGAAGCAAGCTTTCCGGAGTAAGGCTTGTTCTCTCCAGGATGCCGCAGGACGCAAACTTGATTACCAGGAAGTGAGTGAGGCAATCGCCTCCGGGTTTTGCGAGGCGTTAGGGATTACTCTGGTGGAGGGGAAGCTCACTCCGGCGGAAATCGCCCTTGCGCGTAAATTGGCTGAAACCAAATACGGCAGTGATGAATGGAACCGCAAGCGGTGAGTAAACACTCTTAGTAATATGCTAAGTTTGAAAGGAGACAGGTTTAGATGGAGCACTATCAGGTGGTTTTTCTGGGCGGCGGACCTGGCGGCTATGTAGGCGCTCTGCGCGCTGCTCAACTGGGGTTATCCGTTGCGTTGATTGAAGCGGGTGAACTTGGAGGTACCTGCTTAAACCGCGGCTGCATACCTACAAAGGCTTTGGTAAGAAGCGCGGAGGTGCTCAGGGAAACCAGAAGGGCTGAGGAATTTGGGATTTCAGCCGGTGAGCCTGTACCTGATTTTCCGCGGATTATGGCACGAAAAGGCCAGGTGGTGAGCACTCTGGTCGGCGGAGTAGGACAGTTGTTAAAGGCTGCAAAGGTAAAGGTGATCAAGGGTTTTGGCGAATTTAAGGAACCGGGAAAGATCCAGGTTAAGCATGCGGACAGCGTAGAAGAGATCGGGGCTGATAATATTATCCTGGCCACCGGGTCCGTGCCGGCCAGGATTCCAATCCCTGGGGCGGACCTGCCTGGCGTAGTGACCAGCGACGAGATCCTGGCTGAGACTTCCCTGCCCGAGCGTTTGGTGATCATCGGCGGCGGGGTAATCGGTTTGGAGTTTGCTGCAATCTATCAGACTCTTGGCGTCAAAGTTACGGTGGTGGAGATGCTGCCTGGCATTTTGCCCAATGTCGATGAAGAAATAGTCAGAAGGCTGACACCGTTGTTGAAGCGCTCCGGCATCGATATTTTTACCAAGACCTCCGTCAGGGAAATCCGGCAGGAGGAGTGTTTAGTTGTAAAAGTAGAGGATGAAAAGGGAGCTAAGGAAATTCAGGCTGACAAGGTACTTGTAGCTGCCGGGCGCAAACCTAATTTACAGGGAATCGATGTTGCGGGTTTGGGTCTCAAAACTGAACGGGGGGCAATAGTTGTCAATGGGCAGATGCAGACCAATCTGCCAGGGGTATATGGGATCGGGGATGCGGTTGGCGGGATAATGCTGGCCCATGTAGCCTCCGCAGAAGGTATTACGGCCGTTGAACATATCGCTGGACACAAAGTTGAAATGAATTATTCCGCTGTTCCCAGTGTCATTTTTACTCATCCTGAGGTTGCCACAGTTGGTGTGACGGAGCAGGAGCTAAAGTTGAAAAGTATTACATATAAGGTTAGCAAATTCCCTTACAGCGCTAACGGTAAGGCCCTGGCGCTGGGGGAATCTGTGGGAACGGTAAAACTTCTGGCGGATGAGCAGGGGGTCATCGTCGGGGCCACTATTATGGGCGCCCAGGCCAGCACCCTCATTCATGAGCTTGCTGTGGCTGTGGAGAAAAAACTTACCGGGGAGGACCTGGCAAGGACAATTCATGCTCACCCAACCTTGTCTGAGACAATCATGGAGGCAGCCCACGGCATTAATGGAAAGCCGCTGCACCTAGCTTAGACAATTAAGCAGAGGGGCTTTCCCAAACAACTGGAGGTATGATTGTGAACATATTTGACATCTTGGGCCCGGTCATGATCGGACCTTCCAGTTCCCACACCGCAGGGGCCTGCCGGATAGGGCTGATTGCAAGAATAATGTTGGGGGAGCCCGTAGTAAAGGCAGATATCTATTTGCACGGCTCCTTCGCTGAGACGTACCGTGGTCATGGCACAGACCGGGCAATTGTAGGCGGATTAATGGGGTTTTCCCCTTGGGATGAACGTATCAGACAGGCTTTGGAGATTGCAGGCAGAGAAGGACTGGAGGTGAACATCCACAAAGCCAACTTAGGGGATGTTCATCCCAATACCGCCAAGATCAATGTAATCGGCCCTACCGGTAAGACCTTATCTCTGGTGGCATCCTCCATTGGCGGGGGGAATATAAAGGTAATTAACCTGGCTGGCTTCGACGTTGACTTTAACGGCCAGTTTCACACCCTGGTTATTCCACACCTGGACCGGCCCGGCGCGGTGGGGGCAGTGACAAAACTCCTGGCTGACAAAGGGATCAACATCGCTCAGATGAGGGTTGCCCGGGAGCACCGGGGCTCTCAGGCCATGATGATTATCGAAACCGACGAGGCTGTTGACCAGGCCGTAGTGGTCGAATTGAAAACTATTCCCAACCTTGTTTCTGTAACCCTGGTTGAGCCGGTGTAAAGACAGGAGGTGAAATAATGCTCTCTTATCGTAGTGTAAAGGAATTAGTCGACAAGGCAGAAGTGGAAGGAGTCCGGTTGGCTGATGTCATCCTTGCTGACCAGGCTGAATTCTTAGGCAAGCCTCAAGCAGAGCTGTGGCAGGAAATGGAGCGGCGTCTGGAAGTGATGGAGCAGTCCGTAGAGCGCGGACTAAGCGAAGTTCACCGCTCTGTCAGCGGTTTGGTAGGAGGGGATGCCCGTCTGTTGCAGGAAGCAATCTCCAAAGGCAAGCTGCTGGGAGGCCAGGTGCTGGACGGCGCGTTGTTAAGAGCGGTAGCTGTCGCAGAAGTTAATGCCGGTATGGGACGGATTGTGGCAGCTCCTACCGCCGGTTCCGCCGGCATCCTGCCGGCGTTACTGTTCACGGCGGCAGAGAAACTAAATTCCCGGCAGGAAGAAATGGTGTCCGCTCTCTTCACAGCATCCGGGATAGGTATGGTTATCGCCAAAATTGCCGGGGTTTCGGGAGCAGCGGGTGGGTGCCAGGCTGAATGCGGCAGCGCGGCTGGGATGGCTGCAGCAGCAGTGGTAGAAATGGCTGGGGGCACGCCTGAACAGGCGGGCCATGCTTGTGCCATCGCTTTGAAAAATGTGTTAGGTCTAGTATGTGATCCTGTTGCCGGGTTGGTGGAGGTACCCTGTGTCAAGAGGAACGCTGGGGGAGCTGCCAATGCGCTGGTGGCTATCGACCTGGCCTTGGCCGGAGTAAAAAGCGTTATTCCCGTTGATGAAGTAATCGAAGCCATGTATCAGATCGGTCAGTCCCTGCCCGCCACTCTGAAGGAGACCGCCCAGGGGGGCCTTGCAGTGACTGCCACCGGCCGCCGCCTAGCGCGCGAACTGGCGGGACAATACCGGGAGAGACCAAGTTAGGCACTGAATTATTGAATACTAGGATGAAAATGCCCCTTTGCCGAGATTACTA
>JAJYNB010000362.1 GCA_021786555.1 Bacillota bacterium
GGGCTGGGGGTCCGTAATCCAGGCTGGCAACGATGAGATTAACCTCCAGATTATTCTTAGGCCGGATGACAAATCTGACTATACGCATCTCTATCTGGCCGCTCCGGTCCTAATCACAGACTTGTAAATATTTTCTATTAAGGATTTATTAACTTTAGAAGGATATTTTACGTGTATTGCAGAATAAGAATAAGATTTTTGTCGATTATTGCTTAGCCCGAGGAGGTGAATCCTGGCGCAAAATCTCCATTAAACCATAACAGGTTTTGTGAACAGGAATAGGAGCTTGGAGAAAATAGTGGTCAAGGGCGGCAGACCCTTAACAGGAAAAGTTGCAGTAAGTGGAGCAAAGAACGCAGTATTACCTATAATTGCCGCTTCAGTCCTGGCCGGCGGCCAGGTACAGATTGACGACGTTCCTAATCTGACTGATGTTGAAACGATCTGCCAGGTAATCTCCTCGCTGGGAGCGTCAGTTTCCAGAGAGGGAAATCAGATATTGGTCAATCCAACAGGAATTGACGCCTATGAGGCCCCGCATGAACTGGTGAGCCAGATGCGGGCTTCTGTCGTGGTGATGGGAGCGCTGCTGGCCCGGATGGGCAGGGCAAAAATTTCTCATCCCGGGGGCTGCGCTATCGGAACCAGGCCTATCAACTGGCATTTAAAAGGCCTGGAAGCGCTGGGGGCGGAGGTAAAGATTAACCATGGTTATCTAGAGGCCACGACCAGCGGCCTTGTGGGGGCCAGAATTTATTTGGACTTTCCCAGTGTAGGCGCAACAGAGAATATTATGATGGCCGCTTCCATGGCCAAGGGCGTTACGGTAATAGAAAATGCGGCGCAGGAACCCGAAGTAGTAGACCTCGCCAATTTTTTGAATGAAATGGGCGGCAAGGTAAGAGGCGCCGGCACCAACATAATCAAAATTGAAGGTGTCAGCAGCCTTGGCGGGGCGACCCACAGCATCATTCCCGACCGCATCGAGGCCGGCAGTTTTCTGGTCGCAGCAGCCCTGACCGCTGGGGATGTACTGGTTGAAAACGTGATCGTAGACCATCTAAAGCCAGTTATCGCCAAACTGAGGGAAGCGGGCGCGGAAGTGAGTGAAGAAGAAACAGGACTTCGCGTCAGGGGTAGTTCAAGCCTTTCCGCCATAGACGTTAAGACCCAAGTTCACCCCGGCTTTCCAACGGACCTGCAGGCCCCGCTGATGGCTTTGACGACGGTGGCGCAGGGAACAAGCATTATCACCGAAACTGTGTTTGAAAATCGTTTTATGCATGTGGATGAGCTTAAGCGCATGGGAGCCAGGATTCGGATTGAGGGCAGGGCCGCCATTGTGGAAGGAGTCAGAACGCTTACAGGGGCTCCGGTCAAAGCTACCGACCTAAGGGCGGGAGCAGCACTGATTCTTGCAGGGCTGGTGGCTGAGGGTGAAACTGAGATTGACAACATTTATCACATTGACCGTGGTTACGAAAGCATTGTGGAAAAACTGCAGAGCATTGGCGCTGACATAAGCCGCCGCTAAGACGTGACATAAGGTCACGTTTTTTTGCATAGCTATGGGTAAAGGCTTGTACTGATAGGAGGTACCTGCATGCGCAGACCAATTACCGCCTTCATCCTGGCAGCTATGCTTTTTGGTATTATCGTCCCCTTGGTAATTATAGGCAGTCAACGCCTCAAGCCCAAAACCGTCCAGGGGATACGAGGGATAAGGGTCCAAATGCCCGGGGGCAAAGTACAGGTCCTTGAACTGGAGGAGTATCTGGTTGGGGTGGTCAGCGCCGAGATGCCGGCCGAATTTGGCGCGGAAGCCTTGAAGGCTCAGGCGGTGGCCGCCAGGACCTATGCTGTTGGCCGTATTTCCAGGCAGGGTGCCCAGGACCAGGCTTATGACGTGGATACCACGGAGAGAACCCAGGCCTGGATTTCTGACGCCGCGATGCGCAAGAAGTGGGGTATGCTGCGCTACCTTACCTACAAATACAAGGTCACGAGAGTGGTGAAGGAGACCAAAGGACTGGTACTCACATATGAAGGCGCCTACGTCCAAGCCTTCTTCTTTTCCAGTTCAGGCAGGCTCCCTACTGAGCGGGCTGAAGAGGTGTGGGGAGGTTCCCTCCCCTATCTGACGAATGTCAAGCCGGAAGCCGATGAAGCAGCTCGGTTTGTGGTGCACAGTGCCTTTACCGCCAAGGAATTGGATAACAGGCTTGGCACAAGTATGAGCAAAAAAGCCAGGCTTACCGCCTCAGACATCACGGTGATAGAACATACCACAGCGGGGAGGGCCAAAACCGTGAGGGTAGGCGGCAAGATCATCCCTGCCATCCAACTGCGCTACTTGCTCGGCCTAAAGTCCACAGATTTCAGTGTGCAGGTAAACAACAACAGGGTGGTTTTTACAACCTATGGCAACGGACACGCGGTAGGTATGTCACAATACGGCGCCAATGCCCTTGCTAAGCAGGGGAAAACCTTCTCCCAAATCCTCATCCACTATTACCCCGGCAGCAGCATACTGAATATCGACAAGCCTAAGGACTAATAATCCCAAAAATTGGCAATAAATATGTCTGAGGTGATATAAGTGAAGTTACCCCAGACATTTTCTTTGCGGCGAATTTTAATTCATATTAGGGCGCTAAACCCCGGGACGAAGCGGTTAATCCTGCTTAGCACAGTAGTGATCGCCTGTTTCGCCCTGGTGCTGCCCTTTATCAACACTAGAGGCCGACAGGCTGAGCAGGCTGCCGTAACACCTAAGGCAGTCTCCACTGTCTCCCCTCTTCAGTCTGAAGTGAAAGAGCCCTTATCTGCAGCTCCGAAAGCGCTGTCCCTGGCCGCCGCCACATCCCAGACTGCCGGTGCACCCCAGCCCAAGGCCCTTTCGGCACGAGATTTTCGCCCTCCTCTAACAGGCAGTGAGCTCAGGGGGACAAGCAAGACCTTGATTTGGTGGGATGTGCTTGGGGACTACCGGCTGCATCCGGGTGTTGACCTTGAGGCATCTCCGGGTACCAAAGTATCAGCAGCGGCCAGCGGTACCGTAACCGAACTGGGCACCGACCCTGTTTATGGCAAAGTGCTCGTGCTCGACCATGGCGGAGGCTGGCAGACTGTTTACGGCCAGTTGGACAGCATCCAAGTTAAATTGCACGCCACGGTTAAGTCTGGTCAGCTATTGGCCCTAGTAGGACAGCCGGTTGGAGGGGAAGCAGACATGGCTCCCCACTTGCACTATGAAATCCTTTACAACCAGCAGATTGTGAACGGTCAAAGAGCATCATAATAAGGAAGCGCAGGAGTTAATTTCCAGCACAAAAGGCATCCTATGGGATGTCTTTTTTAATTGGCGTTGACATATACATGTATCAAAATTGGGCAAGGGAGGACTCGGGATGCAAGAATACATCAGGAAGCGGGTGCTGGAAGTGAGTACTTATATTCTTGAATCCAGTTCCACGGTGCGCCAGACAGCCAATGTTTTTGGAGTGAGTAAGAGCACTGTCCATAAAGACGTTACAGAGCGCCTGCCGTTGATTAATGAAAAGCTGGCTCTTCAAGTGAAAAATGTACTTGACTTAAACAAAGCAGAACGCCATATTCGCGGCGGGGAAGCGACACGCAAAAAGTACCAAGAAAATTAGATAAATCAAGAAAAATAGAGGATTTTTAGCTAATATATCGAACAATACCATGATATAGTGCAGGCTAAAAATTTTTTTTATCCAAATGTGTACAACCTCTAATATAAGTCCGAGGTCCGAACAATATTCTGCCTGGCTTTGTGTATCTGGGCCTGTTGTGTACGAAGGGTAGTGGACAAGCTATTTAAGACAGATTGAAAGGAGTCACTGCATTGCTTGGCTTTGGAATTGACCTGGGAATTGACCTCGGTACGGCTACAGTATTGGTATACGCCAAGGGCAAGGGCATAGTGCTCAATGAACCCTCGGTGGTGGCGATCGACAAGAATACTGACAAGATAATTGCTGTAGGTGAAGAAGCCAGAGCTATGCTTGGGCGGACTCCGGGGAATATTGTAGCCATCCGGCCTTTACGGGACGGAGTGATTGCTGACTACAATACTACCGAGAAAATGCTGAGCTATTTTATTCAAAAGGCAACAGGGCGGCGCTGGTTTTACTGGTTTTATAAGCCGCGGGTGGTTGTCTGCATCCCGTCCGGGGTGACTGAGGTAGAGGAACGGGCTGTCAAACAGGCCGCAACCCAGTCCGGGGCCAAAAGCACAATTGTAGTGGAAGAACCCTATGCCGCCGCCCTGGGAGCAGGCCTGGACATTAGCGGCGCCAGGGGAAACCTGGTAGTGGACATTGGGGGGGGAACCACAGATATAGCGGTCATATCCCTGGGGGGAATAGTTTGTAAGAAATCCCTGCGGGTTGGCGGCGACAAGTTTGACGAATCCATCGTGCGGTTTATCCGGCGGGAATACAGTGTGATGATTGGAGACAGGACTGCGGAAGCAATCAAGATTAATGTGGGTTGCGCTCTGGAGGAGGGCAAACCCGCCGGTCAAGATGTGTTTGAGGTCAGGGGCAGGGACTTGGTTTCCGGACTTCCCAAGACTATCAGAGTTTCTTCCCGCGAAGCTTATGTAGCGATGGAGGAACAGATTGAGGCCGTTGTAAGCGCAGTGAAGGAGGTCCTGGAGCGGACACCGCCTGAACTGTCGGCTGACATTCTTAATCAGGGAATAGTGATGACCGGCGGGGGATCGCTGCTGTGGGGCCTGGATACCCGCATCTCCCAGGAAACAGGCCTGCCCGTGAATCTGGCCGAGGACGCGGTCTCCTGCGTAGCCTTGGGTACGGGCAAGATATTAGAAGGCGCACATTAAAAAATTTCAGACCGGCAGATAAGTCAGGCTCCGCGGCCTGGCTTTTAGTTTCGGTGCAGGAAGTTTAACAGCCGCCCCAGAATCCCGGGACCTGCCTGGGCGGGCGGAGTCTCGGGCCGGGGAGTCTGTTCTACCGGTGGGCTGACCTGGCCGGGGGCGGTCGGCTTGGTCTGAATCGGCTTTCGAGCGGGCGCCTTGACAGGCTGGGGTTTTGGTTTTACCGGGAAAAGCTTTCTTTCTGCTGCCAGCATTGCCGCAGGCGCAGGGGCAAATTGGGACGGAGTTAAACCCGTTAGAATACGGCTGAAAACCTTATTCCAGATAGTGGCG
>JAJYNB010000218.1 GCA_021786555.1 Bacillota bacterium
TGGCCAAGTTACGGATTTGAGGTGTGCCCAACGCCCTGGCCCCTGACGCCAGAGCCGGAAAGTAATTGGAGACATCTTTGTTTGCCAGCAGGCTGCTGATAGTAGTCAAGGCCCCAATACTCAAACTTGTTTTTCCCATGGATAGTTCCGCCAGCTCGGGCAGGTGTTTCAGGTTTATTACGCCTGTACCCTTCGCGTGGCCTTTTTGCAGCTTTAGCAGCAAATCAGTCCCCCCCGCCAGAGGAAAGGCCTGTCCCTTACTTGCCGCCAACAGCGTGACTGCTTCCGACAAGCTGCCAGGTTCCCAGTAATCAAAGTCCTGCAAAAAACTCACCTCCGATTGCTTTTTAAAAAGATTCCAAGCAGTTTTTATGCAAGATCAGTTCCTATTCGTCCGAAACCAGCTGAGTTTTTAAGCGAGGGGACAAAAGTGGCAGCCCGACGGCAATAAATACTGGTTTAACCGTTGAAAATTAGAAGGCAGCCAAATTTTAGCCAGATTCGTGTGGTACACCTGCTTACCATCCAGGGCACCGGTTAAGCAAAAAATCCAACCCGGCCAGTCTATTTCCTGGTACGTATATGTACCGCTTTCCTTGCGGATTTACCGACTCCCGGATGAGCCCAGCGAAAAAAAAGACCCCGTGTTGCGTCACAGGGTTTGCATCCATTGAGGCTTCGCAATGAGCTGGGGTTTCACCCGGTTCTCAGGCGGTATTTTTGCATTTTGCGGATGACAGTAGGGTGGGATACCCCCAAGAGCCTGGCGGCTTGCCGTGTGGTTGGGTAGATCTGCAAGACTTTTCTCAACAATTCCTTCTCCAGGACTTCCACCGCATCCTGGAACGACATAGGCTCATTAACCTGAATTACCAGAGGCTGGTACTCGGTGACGGTATAACCGGCGGGCAAATGCTTCAAGGTCAGGACCTCGTCCTCACTGACCACAACCAATCTCTCCACCAGATTTTCCAACTCCCGCACGTTTCCAGGCCAGGGGTACCTCTCCAAGGCACTCAGGACTTCGGGTTCGAAACGTTTATTGCTCTTGTACTTGCCGTTAAAGACCTCCAGAAAGTAAAGAGCAAGTGGTACAATATCCGCATCCCGTTCGCGCAGTGCCGGAATATGAATAGGCACCACATTCAGACGGTAGAACAAGTCAGCCCGGAAGGAATGCTGGGCCACCATATCCTCTAAATTTTTGTTGGTAGCGGCCACGATTCGTACGTCGAGCTTTACCGGCTTTGTTGCACCCAGACTGAAAACCTCCTGCTGCTGCAGTACCCTGAGCAGCTTGACCTGCATACTCATAGGCAGCTCGCCAATCTCATCCAACAGCAGGGTTCCGCCCTGGCAGAGTTCAAAAATGCCCTTCTTACCGCCGCTGCGCGCCCCGGTAAAGGCGCCTTCCTCGTAGCCGAAAAGTTCGGACTCCAGCAGGCTCTCAGGTATCGCCCCGCAGTTAATTTGCAGAAAAGGGCCCTTGGCCCTGGGACCAAACTCATGCAGAAACCTGGCCACGATTTCTTTGCCCACACCTGACTCACCGGTGATTAACACATGGGAATTAACACCTGCTACCCTGTCAATCAGCCTGAAAATCTTCTCCATGACAGCGCTGCGAAAGACAAAGTCCTCATGCCGCAGGAGACGCGACCTTAGGGCCTGAATCTCATTGGCGTACCGCCGGTTCTGGAGTTGGGCGTTCTCAATCTGTTCCCGTAAGACATTAAGCTCAGTCATATCCCTGATATTGCATACTACCCGGAAAATCTCATTATTATCGTTGAAGACAGGGCTGCCGGTGATTAGCACTTCCTTGCCAGTCTTAATACGTTGTTTGATTGTAATGGGCTTCCTCTGACTCAAAACCAGTAAGGCCACCGCCTGGGAGACTGTGCCGTCATCCTGCAGCTCCCGTACGTTGCGGCCCACCCCATTTTCTTCCCTGGACAGACCGGTAATGCGTTCGTAGCTGGTGTTCACTCTCAAAAGAGTGCCATCTGCGGCGATGATGCCAATACCGTCATAAAAGGACTCCAATATGGCTTCTAACTCTTTGTTTAGTTCACGCACCTGAAGCAGCTCCGAAGCCAGAGATTCCAGTTCGGAAAAGTCCTGAAACACTGCAACGGCTCCCACCACCTGGTTGTCCTTGATAATTGGGGAACGGTTAGTGATGACACTGAGGTTTTCATTCAGCTTCAGCTTTTGGCCGAACTGGGACTGACCTGTGGCGAGCACACCTGGCAGTTCCGCGGTGGATAGAACAGTGGTTATCTTTCTGCCAATGGCCTCACTGGCCGGCACTCCCAGCATTCTCTCCGCCTGGCGGTTATAAATCCTGATCCGCTCCTCGGCGTCAATAGCTATGACCCCGTTATGCACAACATTAAGGACTTCACCAAGTTCCTCAAACCAGAGCAAACCATGCACCTCCAAATGGAATTCCGCGCGTTCAGGCCGGTTTTCCCCGCCACTTTGTGCTGTTCGATCAGTCTTCGGCACTAACCCGCTCACAGCCATATTTTTTGGCTTTCCTGGCTACTGTTGAGTGGTCCATGCCAAGCACTTTTGCCGCGTTTCTGGTAGAACCGCACGCCTGCAGCGCCTTCTGAATCAGGTCTTGTTCCAACAGGGCACGAGCTTGCTTCATATCCATCAAGTGGCTGACTACCACACGCCCTTCCTCATTCTCCGGCCGGCCAAAGTAATCAGCTAAAGCTTCATCACCAATGGTAATATTCTCATTGGGAGAGGACACTACCAGTCGCTCCACTACATTTTCCAGTTCTCTGACATTTCCCGGCCAGCTGCAGGAGTCTTCAAAATAATAGATTACTTCCGGCATAATTCGTTTGTTAAGGTGATACTTGAGGTTAAATTTGTGCAGAAAAATCCGCACCAGCCTGGCTATGTCCTTTTTTCTTTCCCTCAAAGGCGGAATATTAATTGACACTACATTAAGCCTGTAGAACAAATCCTCCCGGAAGGACTTTTGCTTTACCATAGCCATCAGGTCCCTGTTGGTTGCTGCCAGAAAACGGACGTCAACCTCCACCGGCTTAACCCCGCCCACCCGTGTGAAGCGCTGTTCCTCTATTACTCGCAGCAGCTTGACCTGAAGGCTTAAAGGCATTTCTCCTATCTCATCGAAGAATAAAGTCCCATGGTTGGCTACCTCCAGCATTCCTGGTTTGCCCTGGGGATTGGCTCCCGTAAATGCCCCTTTCTCGTAGCCGAAAAGTTCGGACTCCAGTAAGTTTTCTGGAATCGCGCCGCAGTTGATAACCACCAGGGGACCGTCCCTGCGCTCACTGGTGCGGTGAATCAGTTTCGCCACCATTTCCTTGCCCACACCGGATTCTCCTGTAATCAGGACTGTAGAATCCACCATGGCCACGCGCTGAATGAGTTCCATTACCCGGTGCATCTGCGGGCTGTCCAGCACAAGATTGTCCATGGACAAAAGCTGTGTGCGCAGCTGCTGCAGTTCGGAAAAGTAGCGGGTCGTCAAATCCTTGAGCACCATCACCTCTGTTACATCACGGAAAACAGCCACAACTCCCACCATTGTTCCAGCCTGATAAACGGGAGTGATGTTGGCCACAATGTCAATGCCCACAGATTCAACATGGGACGGATCGTCTACAATGGGTTTCCCTGTGCGCAGTACATCCAACACCCTGGAATTAGCCTCGATATCTGAAAGTTTACGCCCTAAAACTTTCTGTACGGGTACACCAAAACTGCGGGTATAAGCGGGGTTGGCATAGACTATAGTGGAATCCGTGTCCACCACCATCACCCCGTCATGGATTGAATCAAGAATATTGCTTTCGATAGTTTTCATGTATTGCCACCCGGCCTTAATGGGAAAGTATTCACCTGTGAGCATACCATACCTCGTCGCAAAATTCAGTAAATTCACTTCAACTGCAGTTTTATTGAGGCAAACAGCAAAATACACAAGCAAACAGTGTTTATGTTCAGTTGCGTTTCTTTGTCACAGAGCGTGCTTAAGATGTCAAGCCAAGTATCATAAGCAAAAAAATTACCGCGACCATATTGGTTGCGGACAAGTTAGTGACAATCTAATGTATCCTGGGAACTCCCAGAACAGCGGAGTCTGGTTTATTGCTGGACAACCAGCGTGCTAAAAGGTAAATCTTACACAGCAATTGTTATCGGTTTAACAGTCTATCTTTCCATTTAACGGCTGCCTTCAACGCAGTTTCGGGATCATCCACTGTGAGTGGAGTCTTTTCATCCCAGAACTTGTAGCTTTCCGTTGGCATGGTAGCATCGATGCCTAATCCCGTTTGGAAGCCTTTTTCCTTTAAAGTTGTTGCTGGATCCAACCACTGACCTCCCTTTCTCGGCAGTATATAGACATCCCGTTCCGCGCTAACTCTGGTCGACAAAGCCCAGTGAACCGAGTCATAATCCCAGATATCTATATCCTTGTCAACTACAATTACGTGCTTATATCTTGCGTAAGTAGCTCCCCAAATGGCATCAATTACTTGTTGGGGATGGCCCATGAACAATTTGTCAATTTTGGCTATGGCCTCATAAGTTACGTCACACCTAAGATCCAGCAAGCCGGGCACCAGGGTTTTCAAAGTCTTGAAGGCTTCTGCCTGGCTTGATTTGCCGACGCAAAAAGCGCTCTCAGAAGGGTACCACTGTTCCCGGGTCCCCAAATACAACGGATTCTTTCTGTGAGTTACAGTTGTAATCACAAAAACCGGGTTCTCCCTTGCTTCTCCATAGTAGCCGGTATATTCGCCGAATCCTCCTTCGATGGCCCTTTCAGTCGGATATACGTATCCCTCAAAGACGAATTCTGACGAAGCAGGAACCTCAATGTCTATGGTTTTGCATTTAACCATCTCAACCGGTTCCCCTTTTAAGGCCCCTGCTATATGAAACTCATCTACGCCCGGCCCTGTCCGTGTACAGGCTGCGATCTCTATAATTGGGTCATAACCGGTAATCACTGCCATGGGCATGGGTTTGCCCATACGTTCGTACTTAATGTAATGCTGCCGGCCATGCGTATACTCGGGCGCTCCCCAGCCAAGTTTGTTCTTCCCCAATGTTCCCATACGGTATATGCCTGCATTCAGCAAGCCGCTGTCTGGATCCTTGGTTACAGAGATGGAAGATCGGA
>JAJYNB010000057.1 GCA_021786555.1 Bacillota bacterium
AAGAACCGTCCCCAACTGACTCAGATTTGCTGCTTTTTTCACAAAAGATTACCGGTATTTTTAAGCAACAGCTGGCAAAAAAACGCCTGAAAGCAGGCGAAATTCGGCATTCCTTATTTTCCTTTGTCCCTCAGTTTGGCCAGTTTCCTGACGATAGTGGATTGCTCCACTCCCAGGGCTTCAGCGGCTTTATAGGTACTGCCGTACATAGCCAGCGCCTCCTCTATCAGCAGGCGCTGCAGTTCATCCACGGCTTCCTTAAGAGGCATCACCCCTGTGACCTTTACACATTTTTGCTTCAGCCCGGGCAGCAGTTTTTCCGGCACGTGGTGGCAATAGATGATCTCCCCCGGGGTAACCACGAACAGCCTTTCCACTATATTTTCAAGTTCCCGCACATTGCCCGGCCAGGCATAGTTAAGAAACACCCGCAGCACTTCGGGCGCAAAGGTCTTACTGACTTTAAACTTCTGCGTAAATTTGGCCTGAAAATAGTGTATAAGGGGCAGAATATCTTCCTTTCTTTCCCTGAGCGGCGGGACCATTAGCGGGATAACATTCAAGCGGAAATAAAGGTCCTCCCGGAACTTGCCGTTCTCCACCATTTTCTCCAGGTCGCGGTTGGTGGCTGCAATAAAACGTACGTCCACCTTTTTCGCCTTTACTCCGCCAACCCGCACAAATTCCTGCTCCTGAATAGCCCGCAGCAGCTTGACCTGGAGTCCCAGGGGAAGTTCTCCAATTTCGTCCAGGAACAATGTCCCGCCGTGGGCCAGTTCAAACATGCCTAATTTGCCCTGGCGGCTGGCTCCAGTGAAAGCGCCGCCTTCATAGCCAAACAGTTCAGATTCCAGCAGGTTTTCGGGAATTGCACCGCAATTAATTTTTACAAAGGGTCCAAGGGAACGAGAGCTTTGGTCGTGAATCAATTTGGCCAATAGTTCTTTGCCCACACCCGATTCACCACTGACAAGTACAGTGGAATCTACCCGGGCAACCCTGAGAATCAAGTCAATCAAGTCCATCATTTTCTGGCTGTAAGTTATTAGACCTGCCCGACGCAAAAGAAGGGTCCGTTCCCGGGCCTGCTCATCGGCAGCTTCTGAGGCTTTGGCCTGCTCCACACCGAACAAGTCGGTTTTGTCTAGTATAGCGGCATCACTTCGGTTTGTTTCCGGTTTTCCGTCGGTCTCAAGTTGTTCCTCTTGCTGCGGCTGGGCTTGACGTAGAATTCGTTCCAAGTCTTCCCTGACCACAACTCCCAGCAGCTGCTTTTTACTGTTGACAACCGGAAGCAGTTGAAAGTTCAGGGCCAGGGCCTTGTGAGCCGGAAAGTTCTGGCTCACTGCAGGCACCAGCCTGCTGATTACTTTCCCAAGCCGGTTTGCGGTGACACCTCCATCAACCGGTCATCCCAGAAAACTACGCCCTGCAGCTTATGGTCCTTGTCCACTACCGGCAAGCCGGGTAAACCGGAATTCCGCAAAATCTCGACAGCCTCACCCACGGTCTGAGTCACCGAAAAAGTTTCAATACCCCTGGTCATGACCTGGCTGACAGAGATCAAGGGCCATCACTCCTTGTGAAATCTTTCTAAATCATTTTACTGTGGTATCGCCAGGATAACCACAAATAATTGCCAAATGGTTGATTTTCCCGGCCGAAGACCCATTTTTTCACAACCACCAGCGGATTCACAAGAATATGGGAATTATTTCACAGAAGGCAGTTCCATTCTATCCTTCAGTACATCGGTTGAGACTCGTTTCAGGGAACGCTGCAAATCCATACTGGTTTTCTGCAGCCAGCGATAGGCTTCGCTTTCGTTCATGCCTGTACAGGACATTACCTTGCCCTTTGCCCGGTCCACCAGTTTGCGAACTTCCAGCTCCTCTTCCAGCTGCCGGAACTTCTGCTGCACTTTGGAGATCTGGCGGAAGTTATGGCTGGCCACCGCCAGCACCGGGGCCAATTCCAGGACCCCCAGGGGGGTAAAAACCACACCGGCTGCCCCCGCTTCCACCACCCGGTCCAAGAGGTGCTGCTCCTGAGGACTCAGAATCGCCACGGTGGGTATCTCTCCCTCCTGGCCCAGAATATCCAGCAGAGGCATTCCCCGTCCAGCAGGCTCCATGAGCACTAAATCAGGTTGGATTCGCCTGATCATCCTTAAGCCGTCTTCAGGATTGCCGGTTTCCCCGATAACCTGATAGCCCAGGGCCCCCACAACTTGTTTAACCTCATTTCGGGCCTGCCCTTCACCTGCAATAATCACCAACCGCTGCGACTTCATCTGCTCCTCCTCCGGGCGGGCCTGAACTCAAACGCCCTAAAGCCGGTTGACTTTAGGGCGCCTTTGCCTACACTCAAGTTTTCATTGTCTGAGTCGGGTTATTACGCCCCCGTTCCATGCCAGTATAGCATTATCCGGGCACAAAATTCAAGACCCCTGCCCATCCATCATTCCGCCCACAACTATGTAAAAAGCCTTCCACATATTCTCCGGAATTTTCGCATGCCTTTTCCGGATATAAAGACCATTTTTTGCGGCATTTTAGGCTAGCCATGAGGGAGAGCGCTTTTAATGCAGGGAAATATGGTTTAACTCTAAGCCAAAATACATGCCGATTACACATATCAGGTTTTCTGTGCCGGATACCGGCCGCACAACTTGCGTCTTCCGGGCTGGCCTTGCTCCTTCCCGGTAGGTCAAGAGAGGGACGGGCTCCGCAACCTCCGGCAGGTTTGCGAGGTCAGAAGCCTGAAGCGGCACAAACTCCATCTCAAATACGGTACTCAAATTGCGCAGGATTGATAGGCGGCATTCTTCCTCCCGTAAGCCCCGCCACCCGGCTGGAATCAGTTTCTCCGGCAGGAGCGCAGGGTCTCCGCCTTCCAGCGGCAGGGGCCGGGTCATTACGGGCGGCTGCCTGTTTTCCAGCTCTTTGGCTGTTTCCTTTAATACCCTGCCTAACCTGGTAAGGTCCTGACGGGCCAACAAACACTCCCGCCGCAACTCTTCCAGGCTGGGCAGGTGGAGGGGTACTTCTTCCTTTACGGTTTCCCGGGGCGGATCTTCAACTTGAGGACGGAGGGTCTGACCCTTAAGCCGGTGCTGCCTGGACCCAAGGCCCCGGCCACCGCCGTAGGCAAAACCCAACAGGACAGACAGGACTAGCAATCCTAATAGCGAGCCAAGCCAAAGCGGCAGAATTTGGTTCGCCGTAAGCCTGTATAGAGCGGCGCCAGCCAGCAGGGATGTCCCCAGCACGGCAGCCCTGGGAAGCTTGCCGTGTGCGCTTTGCGAACCTGCCTCTTCCACCACCAGCATGTCCGTATCCATCAAGGAGACCGGCATGGAGTTGATGTGTGGACCGGCTTCCATCAGCCCTGAACCGGCCTGGTCGGGCGAGATCTGTTCCCATTGGCCAAGCCAGTTTTCCAGTCTGGCTAAGGCCGGCAGGGCTTCCGCAGGATTTTCACCGGCCAATTTTTCGTCCAGCTCTCGCTTAAGCCGGGCTGAACTCTCCACTGCATCCGTTATAAAACCAGCGGAAAAACTTCCGCCTGTTTCCACTGCAGCAACTGAACCGGAAGGTTCGGACCCCCCCGACCCGTGTTCCAGTACTTTCCGCGGCCCCAGCAGGAGCTCAGATTGCTGCCTGAGCCGCTGCGCTGCCTGACGGCAAAACGATTCCTGCCAGGGTCCGTAATAGCAGTCCATGCCCAGGGTAGCCAGCTTGGCTTCCTTTTCATACATGCGTATTAAGCCCAGTTCACGCGGCAGCAGGGGCTCGTCGCCGGGAACAACGCTCAGCCAGAGGAGGCGGGCCAAAAGGCGCACCAGTTCAGGTTGTTCTATCTTGCTCCCGTCCTGCAGGGAATTATCCAGCAGAAAAATCCTGCCTCTGTAGGCATCGAGAAATTCATCGGAGCGGTAAGTCTCCAGCATCCGGTTTAAGACAAATCTTTGCCCTGTATCTTTTCCGCCCATAAGGGCCAAGACGGTGACAGAAGCCCCTGTGTAACCCAATTCGGGCGACCAGGCGTAGCAGGTTCGCATCAGTTCGGCCAGGACCGCATCCATGGTCAACCCCCCGGGAGCTGAGCCCAGCCTGCCCGTGAGAAAAACATTGATTTCCAGCGGCCCGAAGCTCCGCCTGATGTTTACCAGGCCTTCCTCTTCAGCACGCTGCAGTAATCTCCCCGCTTTAAGCCGGTCGACCGCCGCCTGAAGGCTTTCCGCCCAAGTAGTTCCCCCGCTGCCGTCCAGCGGGAGGACTTCTACCAGCTCCTGCAAAGACTGTGGCAGAGAATGCAGGTGTTTTCGGGTTTGCTCAACCACTCTTAGGCCCGCTCCCCCTAATCCCAGGAGCAGTACAGGACTAAACCCGGGCCTATCCATAGGCCCTCTCCCGACTTAACTGGCCGGCAATAAACAGTTTCAGGGCCTGGGCCTCTTTTAGCATTATGCTCTCACCGCTCAGCCTCTGCATGTAGTCTTCCAATTCCCGCTTTACCCGTTCCCATCCCACCTGTTTTACCCTGTCCGCTATAAAACGATTGATCAGGCTGATAAACGAGCTGTTTTCCGCCAGGCCTGCCATGGCGCTGTCCCTCGTTACTCCCAGAAACGCCGGATCGCCGCGGCGGGGTACGGCTGTAAACAGTGCTTTGCGCAACTCATCCCAATTCACCGGTTTCAGGGCAGCCATGGTCTTGTAGCGGTACTCCCAGCCTAGAGGCCCCCAGACAAGGGCAAAGAAGTAACCGTCGCTGTTTTCTGCTATCAGCCCATAGGCCGCTGCCAGGGCAAAGAACTGGCTCACCCGGTCCCTGTAAGGGTCCAATTCCGGTAAGTACTTGAAATGCTCGTGCAGGTGCAGAGGAAATTCTTTGCCCCGCTGGAACTGTTCGTATTGGAAGTAGTAATCCTTTATGCCGCTCAGATATCCTGCAAAGGCGCCGTGGCTGCAGACTGTAATATCAATAGCATAGGGATGATAGGTGTTCACACAGTCTATGCCCCGGGTGGCATCGCTACGGTCCCTGGCCCAGGCGGTCACCTCTGCCGGAAAATCCCCCCCTTCCTTGGCGATACCGATGAGGCAGGTCTGGTTATAATACTCACCATGCTTAAGATGCGCAGTCCAGAAAGGGCGGCAAATT
>JAJYNB010000158.1 GCA_021786555.1 Bacillota bacterium
GTATCTAATAAAATTACAAAACGGCAAATATGCAGCACATAATCCAATAGATGGGGTATTACAAATAGATAATGGAAAAGTAAAATTTAAAGATAAAGAGTATGATCTTAATAGCATAAATTAAGTCTATCGTCCAAGTAAACACTTTAACTGCCATTCGTGAATATTGAAAAAAGAGCTTCAATGAAATAGCCCCCTACGTTTTATGTTGTAGAGGGGCTGTTCTCTGTGAGGCGGAGGCTTTCTCCCTTTTATGATCGGGATTCTGCTACAGATTGACCAATTTGCTTTATCAACGTGAACACAGCATCCTCAATCAGATGGTCAATATCGGCTGGTTTCAAAGCACCTTTGGTCAGTTCGGTTAACTTTTGAACGGCAGCAGCTTTTTTCTCTTCCATGTGAGCGTCTTTCATTGTTTGCTCAACGGCAGCTACGGCGATAGAGGCCAAGGCTTTAGATTAAATCGGTCGGTCTTAATGTTCGCCCCCCTAGGTTTTTGACCATTAAATGGTTTTTCTCTTTGCACTAGGCGTAACCCCTGTGTAAGGTGGGGGCATAACTTGCAAAGGGGTAGCTATGGGGTGGGGTTGTTTCTTTACTTGCTAGACGTTGCTGTCCAGCTTTCTTATTTTTAGCGTTTGCCCTGTCAGAAATTAACTCTTGTACTAATCCGAATTTTACCGCTAGAATAGAGACACGCACTAGATTTGCGTATTTCCCACGAAAAAAACCGCACTAGACCACCGTAAAATAACGCTCAGATACGATGGTTATGCGGTTTTAGGAACGTAAAACAAAAAACGTGACTCCCTTTCGGAAATCACGTTAATCAGCTTTTGGTGCGGTCGAGAGGACTTGAACCTCCATGCCCTTGCGAGCACTAGAACCTGAATCTAGCGCGTCTGCCAGTTCCGCCACGACCGCGTGACAAAGACTATTATATAAATTCTATCAGTTGATGTCAAGAAGAATAATTAGCCAACCTTGTGGTGCTGTTCCTTGTAAACAGCGGTTTTCTTCTTGATTCTTTGAATGGCGTTATCCAGCGCCTTGGGCTTCAAGCCGAGGGTTTGGGCCAGTTCCTGCTGCTTGTATCCGGCCACAAAATGGTAGGCAAACACCTTGCGCTCCATTTCGGACAGGCTCTTGGTCAGGTCGCGGATGATTGAGCGGGCTTCCTGGATATCGATAACGGTCTGCTCCGGGTCGCAGCCCGAGGGCATCCGCTCCAGGTAGGTGTGTTCGTTATCCTCGGCCAGGCTGTTGTGCAGGGAGTAGGCCGTGTTGAAAGTAACGTGTTTACGCCGGTTGTGGGCCCTTAAAGTGTCGATCAGCTTACGTTTGATGCACATGCGGATGAAGTGGGTAAAGGGATGGCCGCAGTCCGGGTCATATGATTGAACCGCCCGGTAAATGGCTATCCGGCCCTCCTGGAGAAGGTCATCGTATTCAGCCCGCTGCAGGAAGTATTTGCAGGCAATCTTGCGAATTTCTGGTTCATAGCGCTTGATCAAGACAGTGTAGGCATCCTGCTGCCCGTCTTTTGCCCGGGTGATCAAGTCCTCGTCTTCAAACAGCTCAAAATTCTGGGTCATTGATTCAATCACCTCCAGGTCTAATAATCAAAAGTCTTACTCATTATAGCAGACATTTTTAACTTATTGTCATAGTAATTTATGTATAAATAAAAATTAGGCAGGTTTTTCGTTATATATTAACGAATATAATTACTTTTGAATGGAATGAAAAAAAGCCGCAAATTTGCGGCTTTCTAAGTTTAGACTACTGCCATTCTTTATCAACCTCTTGGGCTAATTGGCTGAAGACCTGGCCGGCCGGAGAATCAGCGCCATGCAGGGCTACCGGTTCGCCGCTGTCGCCGCGCTCCCGGACTTCAGCGCCCAGCGGAATTTGGGCCAGAAGCCTGACATTCAGGCTGTGGGCAGTCTCTTCGCCGCCGCCCTGGCCAAAAATATAATGGGGCTTGCTGCAGTTGTCACAGATGAAATAAGCCATGTTTTCCACCACGCCCAGAACGGTCAGGTTCATTTTTTTGGCCATAAGGCCAACTCTGGCCGCAACTTTATAAGCAGAGGCCTGGGGTGTGGTTACAATCAGCACCCGGGCTTTGGGCAGCATCTGCATGGCGCTGATGGCTATATCGCCGGTGCCTGGAGGGGAGTCCAGCAGGAGGTAGTCCAGCTCGCCCCAAACCACATCGGTAAGAAACTGTTCCAAGGCCTTCATCAGCATAGGCCCGCGCCAGATTACCGGAGTATCTTCCCCGGCGAAACTGCCCATGGAAATGATTTTTACCCCGTGAGCCTCCAGAGGCAGAATGGTGTTCTCACCCAATGCTGTGGGCTGGCCCATGGCCCCAATCATGCGGGGGATGCTAAAGCCGTAGATGTCGGCGTCAAGAATTCCCACCTTTTTGCCTTGGCGGGCCAGGGCTACCGCCAGGTTCACTGTAACGGTAGATTTGCCAACCCCGCCTTTGCCGCTCGATACCATGATAACCCTGGTTTTGGATTCTGCATCCATAATAGGTGATTTAGCTTCTTTGGCCGGGTGCAAGTGCTCCAGTAATGTTTTTTTCTCTTCATCACTCATCACACCGAGTTTCACGCTGACCGCTTCCACTCCGGTCAGGGAGCGGAGTTTTTCTTCGACTGAAGTGCGAATCTGACTCTGCATCGGGCATCCGGCCACGGTTAAGGCCAGTTCCACTGCGACATTTGCTCCGTCAATCTGGATACTGCGCACCATGTTCAGGTCGACAATATTCTGGTGGATTTCCGGATCCATAACCTCTCTCAATGCTTCTCTAACCCCGGCTTCTGTTACCATTTTCTGTGTTCCTCCCATGTTAAATCTGCTTAGCAATATCCCTTTTGCCAAGTTTAATTTCCGAATAGATTTAATGTAACACTATTTGCGCCGGAAAACAAACAGATTGAGCAGAATCCAGGCGCAATTTTGCACCGGGTCCGGGAATTTCCCCAGGCCCGCTTTGTTGTTTGTGGGCGCGGTTCCCGGGCTAAGCATATTATACAATGGTACATAACTTAGCTAAGGATTGTTGAGGTGTTGATATGGAGTGGGCCTTGGGCGCTCCCGATTTCCAGAGTTTGAAGCTGTGCACCAATCCCTGGCAGGAAGCTCTGCTCAAGAAAACACCGGAGATACATCAAAGCCTTGAGGAACTAGCCGGTCCAATCAATTTTACCCGGCTGTATTTTGGCCAGGAATTTTGCGAGAGGGACTTGCCTTCAACCGGGCAGCTCTTAAAAGCAGTGGAAAAGGCGCAGAACCAGAGGATGGACTTTACGCTGGTTACTCCCTACGTTACGGAGGAAGGATTGAAAAAATTAGAGGTTTTATTGCGGGAACTGGCAACTCTTACACAGGACCCCGAGGTGGTTGTGAACGACTGGGGAGTGTTGAACCTGCTGCATAAAAAATTTCCTGCTCTGGAGCCGGTCCTGGGCAGACTTTTGAACAAGACCTGGCGGGATCCGCGGATGACGCAGGTCCCGGCTGAAAATCAGGAACCCTTCCGCCGCTGCAGCCTGGCCGGGCCCCACATGCAGAGGCTGCTGCGGCAGTTCAGAGTGAGCAGGGTGGAACTGGATTACCCCTTCCAGGGGTTGGACGAAAGTTTACCGGACTGGGGATTTACTTCTTCGCTCTACCTGCCTTATGGCTGCATAACCACAGGCCGGATCTGTCTTTTGGGCTCCTGGGGCCGGCCTGCTGCCGAGAAGTTTAATCCAGGGGCTAAAAACTGCAGCCAAAAGTGCAAGTCCTATTGGCTGGAATTAAAGGATGCCAGCGGGCAGGTGGAGCAGGGCCCAGACTGGCGCATCGTACAGAGGGGCAATGCAGTCTTTTACGTGCAGCTGCGGCAGTGTCTTAGGAAAGGTTTGACACAGGCAAAAAGTTTGGGTGTGGACAGGGTTGTCTTCCAACCCCGGCCTTTGTAGAAAGAGGTGAACAGAGTGAAAATTACCGCTCCGGTTAGCACTGTTTTCGAAGCGGAAGTGCTGATTGATCTAGGGGCCGGCGAACTGTACTGCGGCTTAAATCCAGGGGCATGGGAGAGCAAGCACGGCAGGGATGTCTGGCTTAACCGGCGCGGACCGGGAACGGCCAACATTGAAGACTTTGAGACACTGAAAAAGCTGTGCGCCCTGGCCCGCCGGCAGCATGCCCAGGTATTCCTGACGCTCAATTTGCCCTTTTATCCCCCGGAGCAGTACCAGGAAATCACCGCTTTGGTAGAAAAGGCTGGGGAATATTGCGGAGTGGACGCCTTTATTGTCAGCGACCCCGGCTTGATGGTGGCAATAAAAGAAGCCTGCCCCAAGGCTGCTATCCATGTGAGCAGCCTGGCCGCCGTATTAAACAGTTCTTCTGTTGATTTTTACCGCTCTCTGGGAGCCAAGAGAATTATTTTTCCTCGCTACCTTGACCTGGCGGTATTAAAGGAAATTATGGATAAGGCAGGGCGGGATTTGGAATACGAGGTTTTCATCCTGAATGACGGCTGCGTGTTTGAAGAGGGTTACTGCCATGTCAGCCATGCTTTTGGCGGGGCGTTCTGCCACAACCCCTGGTGGTCCTATCAGCCGGTGCAAACCGGCAGGCGTCAAGGCGCTCCTGACAAAGAGACTTTTGAGCAGCACCTTAACGATTACCAGTGGTGGCTGTGGCTGGGCATCAAAAACAGCGGCGGGGTGCCAACCCCAAAAGGGCACCCCTTGGGAATGTGCGGCTTGTGTGCCCTGCCCGAACTGAAGGCTTTGGGTGTCGATTCCCTAAAAATTGTGGGCAGGGAAGCGGTGCTGCGGAAAAAAGAAGCCAGTGTAATGCTGGTAAAAACTATGCTCGATTACCTGGACTCGGGGGCTGACGCTGATTCTGCCCGCCTTCGGGCGAAGGAAATCAGGGAAATCCGGGATTTATGCGCCACAGGTTATATGTGCTATTACCGTTAGCAGTTGTATTGATCGTTTACTATTGAAGAAAAATACTTTCTTGTGGTATCTTTTATGCAACGGCATTATTTGTCAAAGTTTTCTATTAAAGGGGGATTTGTTTTTAGATGAGAGTTCTGGTTATGGACGGAGTATCAGAAGAAGGGTTGGTAAGA
>JAJYNB010000374.1 GCA_021786555.1 Bacillota bacterium
TCTGCCGCTACCAGCATGGAAAGGCATGAAGGGGTGGCTATCAGTAATCAGTACATGTCCCATCTGGACAATCGGTTTTATAGCTTTAAGTAGCAAAGCCCATCCAAATTAAGCTGGATGGGCTTTGTTGGTTTAACGACCTTAAACCTGCGGCATGATTTTGATTTTGTGTAAGCGGGATTCACGGCTGTGCCAATAAAGAACTGCTTGACTGTCTTGCTTAGTTTCGTATACCCCGTCACTAACTTCAATTCTATAGCCATGGGGATACTGTAGATCAGGTACGTATAGTTCGGTTGGAGCATTTACTGCCGGATCATGTTTAAACTCAAGTTCAAACTCGCACCTTTTTAGATCAAAGGACATGCGCAGAGGCACACCGGCTATTGCCCGTGGGTAGGGGCGAACTACCGCTTGTAAAGCACGTCCACCGGAATGAATGTTGGATTTATCCTTTTGTTGGTCGCGGCTGAAGATAGAAAGATCCTCATCATTCCAAAGATCGCCGTGAGCATTTGAATTATCAGCCGTATAATTCCAGATTGTACAATTTAAGAGATTTGCTTCAATTGCTTGGAATATTCTGTCCATAGCCTTTTCTTGCACACTGAAATCACCGCTGGAGTAGGACTTTTTGTTATCAAGGTCAAATGGAATGCCGAATTCCCCCAGCACGGTTGGTACACCGTTAAGTTCTTTAGCTGCGTATTCCTTAAGCTTGGCGAGCTGGCTGACAAAAGATTTCCGGATGGAACGTGTCCCCAGGACCGGTTTTACAGTGAAAAAATCCACAGCTATCAACCTGCTGTAACTCTTTTGCATCAATAAATAGGAATCATACCAGTGCGGCGCAAAGACAATTTTGTCTGTGTCGTCCTTTCCCCATTCAGGCGGTTTGAGCCCGGTTTCAGTTTCTATAAAAATTAGCGCCCTGGGATCTGCAGCCTGAATTGCTTTTGCGAAGCGTTTGGCAAATGGCCGGTAATAATCATTGGAAAAATCCACAGTTCTCCCGTCAACATGTGAGAAGTGGTCAGGGCGTAATAACCGCGGCTTGCCTGCGGAGTCTAAATCCCAAACGCCGTTTTGACGCCAAACGCAATCGTAACCGCTGCGCCAGGCGGATTTTCTTGCAACATTCAATAAGCTGGCGCCTTTTTGCTTAATACCGGTTAAACCCAAGCCATAAACTGCAACTTCCTGCGGCATACCCGCTCCAAGCAGCATTGATTGATAGGGGGAAGGACATGCTCCAAGCGTAACAAGGCCCCCGGGTTCGTGCAGATTCTCCCAGCCTATGTATCCCCTTAAAGGTTCATTCATGGTATCATAACCAATGACGTTTGGCAGATCCTTCAAATGCTGAACAACCTGCAGTATAGCATTGATATAATGACGCTGGAGATATTCCTGTACCGGTTCACCATTTACTTTAGTATTAGGCGCAAAGTGATTGCCGCCATAGAAAAGGGTGAACATTGTTGCTGCGGCAAGCTTACCACTGTTGGTCGGCCAGATCATGCGTGGAAATGGATCTCCATATGTAGCATGAACGATTGCGGCCCCGGTTTCCTGGAAATTTTCCATATCCAGCCCTACAGCCTCAAGTGTCCAGCCGGGTGCGCCGTCACCGCCTGAAAAACGGCTCCACACATCCTGATGCGGATCAATGAACAGATTGATACCGTATTCTCCGGCCTTTGCCACAATTTCACGCACATAGTCCAGATACTCTTGGTCGTAGACGCCAGGACCTGCATGCTCAATTGCTTCCCAGGTAACAAGGAAACGCAGAAATGTTAAACCCCATGCTTTTAAACGGCTAAAATGTTTATCGGCTTCTGCAACAGGAAATGGCCGCCCAACAAATGAAACGTTACGGTGGTCAAAAAAGTTGTCACGCACATATGTGGCGCCATTGGGACTAAATGGCACCTTGCTGTTGCCCCCAAGGTTGACTCCCCGCACCATCAGAGTACGTCCATATTCATCTTTAAATTGGGAACCATTTGCCTGGATCATCGTTTCACCTTCACCTTAGTCTAAGCTTCCGTTTGCTCGTCTGTCAACTGTTGGTGAGCGTGAAACAAGTGGGGGGAAGCGCACCATTTTAGATTAATCTGCCAGCCTCAAGCCCAGGTCCCGGGCGAAAGCCAGAGCCTCCCGGTATTCCTGCGGGCGTAAGCGGCGGCCAATCTCCTCGTATTTAAAAGCCTGGTGGGCTGGATAATATTGTGCCATGAGATTAACCAGGCAGTCCGGGGAGAGTTCCTGGCGGATAAACCGCAGGACCTCTTTGGTATCCTCCAGACCACCGGGCATTACCAAGTGTCTGATAATCAGTCCCCGATAAGCTACGCCGGTGGTATCGGTTTTCAGTCCCCCCACCTGGCGGTCCATTTCCTTTAAAGCCAGCTTTACCTTTGCAGGGTAGTCTTTCACCTTGGAGTACCGCTCTCCCCTAGCCGTGGAGTGATATTTGAAATCGGGCATGTAAATATCCACCACGTCCTCCAGTAGGTGCAAGGTCTCCAATTTTTCATACCCGCCGCAGTTATATACCAGGGGCAGCTGAAGCCCCTGTTCTGCTGCCAGGGCTAATGCCTGCAAGATATTGGGGACAAAATGAGTGGGGGTAACCAGGTTGATGTTGTGGCAGTTGTAATCATCTTGCAGCCTGAGCATAATCCCGGACAAGTCTTCATTCGAGAGCAACTCACCTTCCCCACCAAAACTAAGCTCACAGTTTTGGCAAAACACGCAGCTCAAATTACAGTAGGCAAAAAATATTGTCCCTGAACCTCTGGTACCGACCAGGACACGCTCTTCGCCGAAATGGGGTCCGTAACTGGCTACAATCACCTTATCAGAAGCCCGGCAAAACCCGATCTTTTCTTTGCGGTTGATGCCGCAGTTATGGGGACAGAGGTTACACTCGGTCAAATGCTTTCTGGCTTCCTCGGCCCTTGTCCTCTGTTGACCGCCGGCTGAAAGTCTAAGATAGCTGGCCCCTTCCATCAAGCTAATTCCACCTTACCCTGGCCGGAGTAAACCGGTACTCTGTTAACTAGGATCTACCTCGTCATAGGAAAGAGTTGTCACTTTGGTGTGGTTTCCTTTTTTAACCTCTTCTTTGCTAGCCTTGGCCTCGAGGAATTCTTTATTCCCCGGAGCAACGCTAGGCTTTTTGTTTTTCGGCTTTGTCTTCATACTTCTTCCTCCGTGTAAAGTTATCGGCCAATCGGCAAGGCAAAATGGCCTAAGACAGGGGCTGCCTAAAAAACATGATTCCTCATTTGCGTTTCTAACATACCAAAAAGCGCTAGCCTGAAAGGCATAATCATTGGTTGTCTTCCGAATTATAGGCATACTTGCTTTTGGCAAATAAATATGTCTATGTGCGGACCTCACCAAGCTATAAAAGTTAGCCCAAATAAGGGGCAGGCTCTTGTATTGGGATTTTAATCTCCCTATTGTACATCTATCATATTCAAAATATAATATACATAGGATAATATTGCACACTGTATAATAAAACACATGGGATATTTTGGTGCCCGGTAACGTACCATAAGGTTAGGCTACTAAAAGAACCGCACCGTTCAGGAGGACAAATGGAAGAGCAAACCAAGAGCCGGACAGAACGCAAAAAGGATAAGATGCGGCGGCAAATAGTTGAGATAGCCATGGATTTGTTCCATAAACAGGGTTTTTCCGCCACCACCATGGAACAAATTGCCGGGGAGGTTGATATTGCCAAGAAGACCCTCTACAACTACTTCCCAGAAAAAGAAGCAATTCTAACCGTCTATATGCAGGGGGTAGTCACTGAAGGGGAAAACAACCTGGACCAAATCATTGCAGCCTACCCCGATATCCATGCCTGTCTGTTGGCGGTGTTTGAAAAGGCTGCCGAACAGGCCCAGGCCGACCGGGAGATTTACCAGGTGTATGTAGCTTACCGCATCCAACATTCGTTCAACCCCAAAAAGGAACTCCGCAGCGGCCTCGAAGCTTTTTTGGTAAAAATACTGGAGAATGCCCAGGCCGCCGGACAGATTAGACAGGACCTGCCGGCAAAATATTTGGCCCAACAGCTGGAATTAAGCTACGGTATGACTCTCGTAGCCTGGCTGGCGGATTTTGCGAACGTTTCGTTCACGGAGAACATTTCCCGCTGCTTAGACCTCTTTTTGCAGGGCGCCGCAGCCAGATAGAAATATTGGCAAATACTGGAAGGAGAGAAACAAGGGAGGAGATTGCGGTGAAAAAGGACTTCTTGCTTAATTGGCCTAAAGCTTTTGCAGCGGGTGCAAGAATGGTGGGCGGCAAAGGGTGGAATTTAGGCCGCTTGCATAGATACGGCTTTAAAATCCCCCGGGGCCTGGTGCTTTCGACCTTTGGCTATGAGACATTTATTAACGCAAACCGTCTCAACGGGTTAATTCAAATTACAGCCGGCAGGATTGACCAGACCAATGTCGGTAACCTTGAGGTGGAAGAGCAGCTAGCTGATCTCAGGCGGAAAATGGTTGAGAGCCCATTCCCCCAACAGGTTGCAGAAGAACTGTTTGCAAGCCTGGCTGAGCTGGGAATTCTCGACAAGCCCCTGGCCATCAGATCCTCTGCTTCTGCAGAGGACTCCCAGGCGGCTTCCTTTGCCGGAATTCATTCCTCTTATCTAAATGTAGTGGGAAAGGAAGGCATCATTGAGGCTGTCAAAAACTGCTACGCTTCACTGTGGACTCCGACAGCGGTTGCCTACCGCAGGAAAAAGAAGATAACTGACAGCGAAGTGATGCAGGCGGTTGTGATCATGGAGCTGGTCAAGGCCGAAGCCGCCGGCATAGCCTTTACCTGTGAGCCTTCAACAGGCCGGGGGGACGTAATTATCATCAATGCGAATTTCGGCTTGGGAGAGGCCGTGGTCAGCGGTTTGGTGGAACCGGACCAGTACGAGTTGGCCGATTCATATCAGTCGACGCTGGTCAAAAAGAAAATTGCACAAAAGCAAAAGAAGAGTACCCCGGATTTAAAAGAAGGAATAAAGTATGTCCAATTAACTGAAGAGGAACAAAGCAAGCAGGTTTTGGCAGATCAAGATATATTCAAGCTGGCTTTATTGGTCCAGAGGATATATGAAGCCCTGGGAGA
>JAJYNB010000148.1 GCA_021786555.1 Bacillota bacterium
GCTCGGGTGCAATCCCACAGCCATTGTCCTCAACGGTAATATGAATGTACTCCTTACTCTCTCTGGTACAAATCCCGCTGATAACAGAGATTTTTTTGTTCTCTCCCCGACCAATCAAAGCGTCCTTAGCGTTAATTACCAGATTAACTATTACCTGTTCCAACTGCTGGCCGTTACCTGTAATCTTCGGCAAGTCGGCAGGCTGGATACAGACTATTTCAATACCTTCCTGGCGGATCTGATGTCCTACCAGGCGGGAAGCACTTGACAAGATTTGTTGGATGGAAATCAGTTCCCCTTCCAACTGCTGCTGCCTGGCAAAGGAAAGCAAATTTTGAATAGTAGTTTTGCAGCGAACCCCGCACTGTTTGATGTCTTCCAGCAGCTCATAACTTTCCTCCTGCGGGGAAAGTTCTTTCAGCAGCAGCTGGGAATTACCCAGAATTGCCGTGAGGGGACTGTTTAGTTCATGGGCTACCCCCGCAGCCAGCTTGCCTATGGCGGCTAATTTTTCCGACTGAATTAACTGAGCTTCAATTCTGACCTGTTGGGTAACATCTTTGTACACTTCAAATACTCCGTTTAACTGGCCGCTGCTCCGGAACATCGGATAAGCATTGACATCGAAAATAAGCTTATCGTGCCCTTCGACCACGCGGTACATTCTCCGCGCCTCGCTGGCTCCAACCGACATGGGGCAGGCAGTACACGGTTCGATTCTTTGGTGAATGATTTCATAGCATCTTTTCTTGGCAAGATCGTTGGACTTGAGTCCAAAAATATTCTTTGCTATTTCATTCGATCTGGAAATCCTGTAATCACTGTCAATAATGACGATGGCATCGGTAATGGCCCGGAAACTATCTTCCCACTCGCGTTCTCTTTGCCGAACTTCAGAGAATAAGCGCATGTTGTTAAGTCCAATCGACAGGTGTTCCGCCACCTGCTGCAAGAACGCTTCATCCTGGGGAGAATAGGCATTTTCCAATCTGCTTCTCATGTTTAAGATTCCTATGACCTTGTTCTTTAGCATTAATGGAACATATATAGCCGAACCGGGATTTTGGCCGTCACCTTGTTCAAGCCCGGTACCATCGGATTGTCCCGGATAAACTAAACTTCGTCCACTTTTGATAACCCGCCGGCAGATGCTGTTGGGACAACATTTTGTTGATTCGAGGAACTCTCCGCCAAGTTTAGCGATTACCTTCCTACATTCGCCGTCCACCAGCATGGCCAGATTCATGTCATCAATTGGTGCCAGGGCAGCAAGCTTTTCAGCCAGATAGTGCAGAATCTGGCTGATTGGCTGGCTTAAGTTGAAAGATTTCACGATGCTGTTGATGATTTCTAACTGTTTGTTTCTGAGGGTGACTTCGTCTATTTTCTTTTGCAGCTCAACATAATAGTTTTTCTTATAGGACGTAACTCCTGTTAGCGTTTCGATTATTTGTGCCCTGTTTAATTCCATGACCGCACTCCTTAAAAACAAATAATCATAACGCTGAGCTAAATAGGTTTTTTATGTCTCGCAGCTGTACATCTTTTGGATTTGTCAACAGGCAAACATCCTGCATTGCGTTTTCACTCAAGGTATCAATAAATTCATCAGTAAACCCGATTTCAGAGAGTTTGGCCGGGATTCCTACGTTCCTGGCCAGCTGGCGAACTGCGTCTATTGCTTTTTGTGCTGCGTCCCTTCTACTAAGGTGAACAATATCCTGGCCCATGGCCGCCGCAATAATGCCGAACCTTTCCTCTGCTGCCGGGAGGTTAAATTCCATGACATAAGGCAGCAGGATGGCGTTGGCCTCCCCGTGGGCCATGTCCAGGAAGCCTCCCAACTGGTGACTCATGGCGTGGACCAGTCCCAGGATGGCATTGGAAAGAGCAAGTCCAGCCTGTAAACTGGCCATGGCCATGGCGGTCTTGGCTTCCAAATCAGATCTTTTGGCCATAGACTTGGGCAAATTCTGCCACACTAATTTCATGGCGTTCAAAGCCTGCACATCGGTAAGGGGAGTCGCCGCCACAGATACGTAAGCCTCGATGGCGTGACTTAATGCATCCAGTCCGGTATTAGCGGTTAATTCCGGGCTCTTGGTGGTCAGAGTCCAAGGATCAATCAAACAGATATCGGGAACGAGGGACCGGGAGCAGATTGCCATCTTCATCTTTCGGTCAGTATTGGTGACAATTGCAAACTGGGTTACTTCAGACCCAGAGCCGGCCGTAGTAGGGATAGCGACGATAGGCGGCAGGGGGTTTTGAATTTTGTCCGGTCCCTCGTACTCCCTGATGTTTCCATCATTGGCGCTTTGAAGGGCAACCGCCTTTGCCGCATCTACAGAACTTCCGCCCCCTATGGCAAGCACAGCGTTACAACCTGACTCCTTGTACTGCTGCAGACCGCGGTGAATTTCGTGGTCTTTGGGGTTGCTGGTTATTTCATACCAGATCCTGGATTCAAGTCCGGCTTCACGGATGTACGGGATAGCCCTTTCCACCCAGCCAGCCTCAATAACACCGGGATCACTTACAATAAAAACCTTCTTTACCCCCAGGCGGGCCAAACTCACCCCGGTTTGGGCCAAAGCCCCAGGTCCGAAGATAATCTCCGGGGCAACAAATTTGTATAGCTCCACAATCTATCGCCACCCCTCTGCTCCGGGTTCAGTTTCTATCAAAATAATTCGCGTAATCGCGTGCCAAATCCTTCCAGCAAAATTCTGAATTTTATGATAATCTAAATGCTTCACTGGCAACTCCGGCATTGTTTCGTCCTACTTGCCGGGCTACGAGCTTAGTGAGCTGCCTGACAGTCCAAATTCCTCGCTTAGAAAGTCTAAAAGACTTGACTCGATATCAGACAAGAGTAATCTCCCTCTTTTAGCGGACGCCATTTCCGGGTCTCCCCAAATTCCGCTAGAGTCCCTGATCAGGTTGCGGAACTGCTCCCGGTTTATCTGCCCCAATTGGGTAACCCCTGCAACATCAGGAAAGTTCTTCATGCCTTTTAGTTTTCTGACCATACTTGGAAAAATGGCACAAATCAAGGATGTTTCCCAGGCGTTGGCATGCAACCCCCATTCGAGGCTGCAAAGATAGGCCCTTTGCTCTGGCGAAAGCCTATCCCAATAAGATAGGACTAACAAAGCAGTATTCGGGTTCAGTTTATCTGCAATTCTTTCCCTAACCTTACTCAAATACTCTTCGTTACCGCCGTGGCCATTCAGGATAATAATTTTTCGGAAACCGCTCGTTTGAAGGGATAAAACTACTTCGGCAAGCAAACTGGACAGGGTGTCAGCTGAAATGGTAACCGTCCCGGCAAAATCCATGTGTTCGGGTGAAATACTGAACCAGACCGGAGGGAGCACAACGCCCCCAAGTTTAACGGCCAGGCGGTGACAGATTTCAAAGCAGATGAAAGTGTCCGTCCCCAAGGGTGCGTGGGGGCCATGCTGTTCAAAAGAACCCAAAGGAATGATTGCCAGATGGTTTGGCATTTGAACATAGGTTTTTACTTCGGGGCTACACCAGGTTTCTAACTGAACCGATTTCACAGTCCGTTCCCTGTCCCGCATCATCCTTAACCCCCACCGCAGCCTTATTGATTAGGCCTGCGTTAAACCCAGCGCCAAAACCATTGTCAATATTTACCACACTAACGTTGGAAGAACAACTGTTCAACATGCTGAGCAGAGCGGCGACCCCGTTAAAACTTGCCCCATAGCCAATGCTGGTGGGCACAGCAATCACCGGTTTATCCACCATACCACCGACGACGCTGGCCAAAGCTCCTTCCATGCCGGCAACCACTACCACCACATTGGCCCGGTACAATAGATGGCGTTGGCTCAGAAGCCTGTGCAGTCCTGCGACACCCACGTCATACAGCCTCTCCACCTTGTTCCCCATCAGTTCACAAGTGATGGCTGCTTCTTCGGCCACCGGCAAATCGGCCGTCCCGGCGCTGACCACCAGTACGCTCCCCCTGGAGTGCTGGGGCCCTCTCCTTACCGCAATCGTCCTGGCAAGACCATCATATACTGCATCCGGAATCGCCTTTTTCACCGCGTCATAAACTTCTTGAGCTGCCCGCGTAGCGAGTATGTTGCCGTAACTGGTTGCTGCCAGTTTTTTGGCGATCTCCACCACCTGCTCGACGGTTTTGCCCTGACAATAGATTACTTCCGGAAAACCCTGACGCTGGTGCCTGTGGTGGTCAACTTTGGCAAAACCCAGGTCTTCATAAGGCAGGAATTTGTATTCCCCGAGGGCATCGTCTATGCCCAGTTCCCCGCTGCGAATCATTTCGAAAAGCCGTCTCAGCTTTTTCTCCCCGAGGTTGGAAATGTCACTTTGTTCAGCCTGACCAGGCCGGTTTTTGACTGGGTTTTTCATTTTCAGATTTGGACCTCCCTTCATTTGTCAAAAAAGCCAAAAGACCAAATTGCCTTCTTCTGATGCCGCGGCGCAGGAGGCAGTGTCCCATCTGCCCTGATAAAATCCATCCGCAGCGGACGCCAGTTGTGTTCAGCCAGACAGCCGCGCAGAACCCCGGTTTGATAGGCGGCATCCTCCAAACAGTGATACAGAATAAAGGAACCAGACCCTAAAGCGGGCTTCTTTAACCTGTAATCCACAATGCCTGACAGTCCATGGACCAGGGCCAGAACCGCAGCAGCGGGGGGGAAGAGCAACAGTGTCAGCCCAGTGGCAAATATTGAGTAATAACGGGAGAAATGCTGACTGTAGACATAAGCTGCGGTTGCCTGGGACTTGAATATGAGCCGGAAAACTTGGCTGAAACCGGGGTTGCAGCCGGCTTTTTTTGCTTGGAAAAACTTCCGCCCCGACTGAAACAGCTGATTAAGCACAATTAACGCCGCGCCTGTGGCCAACCCGGGAAGGACTCCGGCCAGAAGTGTTACCAGGACCGTAATTCCTACAATGGAGATATGACCTGGAAAGAAATACAACCTGCGTTTTTCCACCGGAAACCTGGCCTGCAGTACTGCCTCTGACTGCCCGTAGTTATGCCTTCTTCTCAGAAATGGGATGAGCCGGGCACGGTGGTGATGAAAAACCTTGCCTGAAGGCAGGTAGTAGATGTTTCCCCCTTGTTCCAGCAG
>JAJYNB010000182.1 GCA_021786555.1 Bacillota bacterium
AAGGACATTGTCATGACCCAGGGCGACGTGCGGGCGGTTCAGCTCGCCAAGGCAGCACTGTATGTAGGCGCCGAAATTCTGATGCTGAAGCGCGGGGCGGCGCAGGTCGACAGCGTTACCCTGGCCGGAGCCTTTGGCAGTTATATCAACAAAGAAAGCGCTATGGTGATCGGCATGTTTCCGGACTGTGACCTGGAACGGGTTATGGCAGTTGGCAACGCCGCCGGCGATGGGGCCAAACTGGCCCTGCTGGACACCGACAAGAGAGTTGAGGCCCAATACACCGCCGACTTTGTGGATTTTGTGGAAACCGCTGTGGAACCTGATTTCCAGGAACGCTTTGCCAGGGCAATGGCCTTTCCCCATGCCACGCATCCGTTCCCGCACATTCAGCACATCCTCGACCGGATTCCCAAGCGCTAGATTCAGAAGTCAGAAGCAGGAAGCCGAAAGTCAGATTTAAGCTGTAGACCTCCGACATCAAACTTCGGACTTCGGACGTCGGACATCGGACTTCGGACCTGATTTTCCACTTCTAAGGCTTTGGGCCTCCCGCCATACTCCAAGTTTGAGTGAAGGGAGAGAATATGATTGGCTAGTCGCAAAGAAACTGTTTTAAAGGCATTCCGGCTTGAGGTGCCGGAGAGGGTTCCTGTAGTGATCTACGGCGGCGGAGTCTGGACCATGGCCAACTCAGGGCACAAGTTCGAGGATTTTATCGGTAAACCCGCAGAGTACGCCAAACTCATCGTTGATACCGCCAGGAAATTTGACTCCGACATGGTATTTCCCGGCTCAGGCTACAACAATCTGCAAGCCGGCGCCTTGGGCGGTAAAATAAAATTCCGTCCTGTGGGGGCCCCAGATTTGGAGGCGCCCATAGTTGACTCGCTGGAGGACCTGGAAAGGCTTGACTTCAACCGTTTGGGCCAGGACCCCATGATCCAGACCATCTGGCAGGCTACGGGGATGGTGGCCAAAGAAATTGGAGATGAATATCTCCTGGCTCCCACTGCCTGGGGCCCCTTCTCCCTGGCCGCTCAGTTCTACGGGGTTGAACGGATGATGCACGGAATGTTTAAGCAGAAAAAGCTTGTGCATGCAGTACTGGAATTTACCACTGAACTGATCTTCCGTTTCTACCAGCCCATGATCGAAAACGGCTGGATCCAGTGCCTGGGCCTTGCCGATGCTACCGCGTCAGGCGACCTCATATCCCGGCGCCAGTTCGTTGAGTTCGCCTCGCCTTATCTTAAAAAACTATCCGACCGGGCCAGAAGCGCCGGAGCCCTCACCTTCCTCCATATCTGCGGCGACACAAATGACCGGCTTGATGTTTTCCCGGACACGGGCGCCGACCTGATAGCCATTGACCATAAGACCAGTATGGCCAACTGCAAACAACTAATCGGCCACAAAATGTGCGTGGCCGGCAATGTCAACCCGGTGTTCGTTTTGAACCAAGCCACACCCGACGAAGTCCGCAGCGCAGCCCAGGCCAACATTGATGAAGCCGCCAAGGGCGGCGGCTATGTTCTCCTGCCAGGCTGTGATATTCCGCCGTCGGTGCCAATGGAAAACATCCGGGCGTTTGTGGCAACCGCCCATAATGCCAAGTACCATTAGAGTTTGCCGCTTTTGGGGGAGGGGCAGATGAGGTGCAGTCAGCATGAATTTACAGGAACTTTTGGAGAAGCTGAGACAGGTATTTTCAAATGAAAAGGAGTTGGGTGATTTGGCCGAGGAAAAAATGACTCCCGAACAAGTTAACGAGTACATGATGGAGAAGATGAAGTTTGTGCCGCGGATGTTTAAGACCATTAACCAGCTCAATCCCGAGGCGGGCAAAACTTTTGCCGATTTTTATAACTCCTTGTGGGAAGACGGCGCCTTGTCCCGTAAGGTGAAGGAATTAATCTTCATGGCCGGCGGCGTCGCCTACAATTCTCCGCGCTGCATCATCCACGCTGTTCCGGCAGTGGCTGCCGGAGCGACCATTGAAGAAGTCTTCGAAGCTGCGTCCATCGGCATGATCCTGGCCGGTTTTGTTCCCGGCGGCCCGGGCATACCTTATGCCTTTGAATATGCTGCCAAATGTGTGGAAATCGCCACCAAGTATAAAAATGGCGAATCATGGGAGTACCTGCCCCAACCCAAGTGGGATAACGGCATCGGTTAAGAGCTTAATCCGGTCGCCTGGTCGAAAATCTTTATCCCCCCTCCCCTTTTAATTTTTTTGCTTCTTAAATCAGCCCGGGCTTATCAACTTGCCAAAGGAGGATTAGCATGTTCACTCTTGCCACGCCACAAAAGGTCTGCCGGCTGGGCGATTTTCGGATCGGCGGCCAGCCAGGCGAAAATCCGCCCCTGTTGATTGCCTCCATGTTTCACAACGGGGACAGGATTTTGGAAAGCCGCAAGGAACGCAAATTCAACAAAGCTAAGGCTCTTGACTATATCAAGCGTCAGGAAGAGCTTTCAGCCCAGACCGGAATTCCGGCTCTGGTGGCCATGGTAGCCACTACAGCCGATGAAATGAAGACCTATGTAGAGTTTTTTGCCAGTGTCAGCGATATGCCCTTCGGCATCGACATGTGGGTGGAGAAAGCCCGCTTGGAAGCCGCCAAATACGTGGCCCAGGCCGGATTGGCCCACCGCCTGCTCTACAACAGCATTACTCCCTGGGACAAGGACATCCCCGGTCAAGCAGCGGCGCTGAAAGAAATGGGCATAAAACACGTAGTCGTCCAGGCCTTTGACGAGCAGGACCAGCAGCCAGGCGGGCGCCTTACTTCCTGCCGCAAGATGCTGCAGAGCATCGGCGAAAATACTTTTGACAGCATCCTGGTTGACACCTCGGTGATGAACCTTCCTGCCACCGCTATCTCCTGTATGGCGAACAAGCTGATCAAAGAGGAATTCGGCTGGCCCTCAGGCGTAGCCTCTTCCAACGGGACCTATATGTGGAAAGAGGCCCGGGAAATGTTCGGGGCCGACGGGTTCACCGGTCTTAACGCTGCCGGCCAGGCTATCTCTGCTATGTTTTGGTCAGACCTTATTTTCTACGGCCCTATCGTTTCAGCGCCGAAGATCTTTCCGGCGGTACTCTCCGCCGCATTGATGCTGGCCACCTTTGTCTATACCGAAACCGGAAAACTGCCGGAAAATAAGCAGCATCCCCTTTACAAGTTCTTTGACTCCTTTGCCGAAAAACTTATCACAACCGCGTCCTGAGAAGGAGGTAAAACCATGGATAAAATGACCCCGCGCCAGCGCGTTTTGGCTCTCCTAAACGGCGAGACCCCGGACAGGGTCCCCTGTTTCAGCGGTATGGGCAATATTACCATGACAGGCCTGGAACAACTCGGCTACAAATTCCCCCACTGCCACGAGGATGCCAGGAAAATGGCTGACCTGGCGGCTACTTCTTACAAATTGTTCGGGTATGAATGTGCCGTGGTCCCGTATGACATGTGCGTGGAAGCGGAAGTTCTGGGCTGCCAGATGAACGCCTATGAAGATGTCGACCAACTCCTCTACCCGACTATCAAGGAAAAAGCCATCCACTCAGAGGAGGAAATCTCTAATCTGGCTATTCCCACCGACTTTGCCGGCAAGGGACGCCTGCCGGTTGTGACCGAAGCCATCCGCCGCCTCAAACAGGACCTGGGCCAGGACGTTGCCATCGGAGCCTGGGTGCTCGGGCCCTTTACCCTGGCCGGTCAACTGATGGACCTGAATGACTTGTTCAAGCTGTCCTTCAAAAAAGCGGCCTTAGTCAACGGTATGCTGGATAAGCTGGCTGATTTTCAGATCGGGGTCTGTAAGCTTTACCAGGCTGCCGGAGCCGATTACATCACAGTGCGTGAGATGGGCGCTACGACAGATATCCTCAGCCCGCGCTCCTTCCGGCAGGTGATCCAGCCCAACCTGAAAAAAATCTCTGAGGCCATATCCGGACCAAAGATCCTGCACATCTGCGGCAGCACCAACAGCGTTGTTGAGATCATGAACGAATGCGGCTACACAGCCATCAGTGTGGAGCAGAAGAACGACATAACCAAGACCCGGGAGACAATCGGTCAGAAGCCTTTGGTTTTTGGCAACTTTGATTCCTTCGGCGTGTTAAGTTCAGGCACACCGGAATTGGTGGAAAAAACCATCATCAAGTGTTTGGAGGACGGTGTCGATGCCATTTGGCCCAGCTGTGACCTCTGGCCCGTTACCCCGCTCGAAAATGCCAAAGCGATGATGGAAACTGTAAAAAAATACAGCCCGCAAAAATGGCGCCGGGCGGTTTAACTTCACTGACCGGGCGGCCTCCAAGGACAGAATTTCTGTTCCTGGAGCCGTTATTCCTAAAGCGAGCGCCCATGGCGCTCGCTTTAGGGATTTTGCCTTTCCACAACAAGACTTACAAGCAGGAGGGGTTAATGTGCTAAAGAGGATTTGCATCATTGTGGCATTTTTCCTGGTCTTTATGGTGGGCGCCGTTGGTTGCAGCCTGGACAAACAGAGCTCCGCCCAATCCTCCAATCAGATATTTGTGGTACAGGTGGCTCCGCCCAGTATGCAGACCCAACTGAAAGCGAAAGAAATTGACGCTTTTATCGCCTGGGAACCCTTCAATGCGGCAGCGGTGGAGAGCGGTGCCGGACGCTACCTGGTCCAGTCCGGACAGACTTGGCCTGGCCACCCCTGCTGCGTCCTGGCGGCTGCCTCATCCCTGACTGACCAAAATGTGCTGCAGGCGCTGGTGTGGGCAAATGTCAAAGCCACAGACTTTATCAATAACCCGGCAAACCGGAACAAGGTTGAAACCTACGCCGAACAGTTTACAGGCCAGAGCCCCCAGGTGGTGCAGGAGGCCCTCCAACACATCCAGTATGTGGAATACCCAAATGCAACGGAGTTTACCCGGTTTTACGATGATATGCTGGGCAACCATCTCTTGACCCGCACCGGTACTGACCTTGGCTTTGCCAATAACCAAGCTTTCTTTACTAATTTTATGTATAAATCCGTCTACGACGAGGTGAAAAGCCATCTGGCTCAGGACCCTGATTGGGC
>JAJYNB010000216.1 GCA_021786555.1 Bacillota bacterium
GACATTGCGGCGCTTGGGGCCGGGATGGGGTACTGCCTGGATGCGGGAGGACCCGTAGGTACAGTCATCAACCGCGGGCCCGCACAAAATCAGTTTAAAGCCGTAATCTCGGGCAGGGCTGCCCACGCCGGTATTTGTCCGGAAGACGGTATCAGCGCAATCCAGGTGGCTGCAGAGGCGATTATGCGCACCAGGCTGGGTAGGATTGACCCGGAAACAACAGCCAATATTGGAGTTATCAGCGGCGGCCAAGCCACCAACATTGTGCCGGAACTGGTGGAATTGGAGGGCGAAGCCCGCAGCTTGGACGAACTCAAGCTGGCAAAACAGACCAGGCATATGCTTGAGACCTTGGAGGAGGTTGGCCATACCAGGGGAGCCAAGGTAACAATGGATTGGGTGCCGGCCTATCCGGCCTTATATTTGCCTGAGGAATCGCCGGTGGTTCAACTTGCTGTGAAGGCTTTCCAACGCTTGGGCATCGCTCCACGTGTGACCCAAACCGGTGGCGGAAGCGACGCCAATATCTTTAACGGCAAAGGTCTGCCCACTGCCAACCTGGGCATAGGTATGGAAAAGGTTCACAGCTGCGAAGAATATATCAGGGTCAAGGACATGGTCGATATGGCCCGCTTCTTATTGCAACTGATGGAATTAGCAGCTTCGAAGTCCGAGGTGCGAAGTCCGAGGTCCGAGGCCTGAAGTGCAAAGATTAGGTCCGATAAGCAGAACCTTTCGAGAACTGGAGGCCTGGTTGCTCATTTTTGGAATGAATCAGGGGGTTGGCAGCTAGTGAAGGCGCTGGCTGATCAGGTCTTTGACGGGTATGTTAGGATCTCCCAGCTTTTTCAGGCTGCTCCTAAGATCCTTGACCTTGCAGGAGAGATAAAATCCGTTGATATAGAAAAACATTGAAATGCCCCCTTGTCGGTATTGCTGTTAACAGCATATACTGCGAACAGGTAAATTATACCAAGAGGCTTCCCTGAACATGAAAGGGGTTGTGACTTGAAGGTTTTTGCCGATTTACATATTCACATTGGCCGTTCCGGGGACGGGAGGCCGGTAAAGATTACGGCTGCCACCTCCCTCACGGTGGAAAACATACTCCATGAGGCTGTCGTGCGAAAAGGTATTGAAATGGTTGGCCTTGTGGACTGCGGTTCGCCCGGAGTGCAGTCTGACCTGCAGCGGCTGCTGGACCAGGGCCATTTAGAACCCCTGCCGGGGGGCGGGCTTTCTTACAAGCATAAGGTTACGCTGATACCCGGTGTAGAAGTAGAAACCACTGAGGGCAGAGGGGCGGGGCACTTTGTCGCTTATTTCCCCCGCTTGGAACTGGTCAAAGCCTATGCCGCGCAGCTGGCGCGGTTTGTCACAAACATGCAGCTGAGTACGCAGAGGGCCCGGCGTAGAGTCTCAGAATTGTGGGACCAGGTTCAAGATTTCCAGGGACTGCTCATGCCGGCTCACATCTTTACCCCTTACAAAAGTGTTTACGGCAGCTGTTGCGATTCTGTAACAGAACTGCTGCGGCCGGACCAAAATCTGAAAGCAGTTGAGCTGGGACTAAGTTCCGACACAGAGCTGGCAAGCCTGATAGGTGAACTTGACGCTGTATCCTTTCTAAGTAACTCTGACGCCCACTCCCTGCCCAAAATTGGCAGAGAGTACAACCTCTTTCAAGTGCAGCAGGCTGATTTTAAGAACCTTCTCTGGGCTTTGAGCGGAGAAAACCACTGCCGCATTCTGGCGAATTTTGGCTTTGATCCCAAACTGGGAAAATACCACCGCACTTTTTGCAATGAATGTGGCAGAGCAGCCCGGACTCAACCGCCGGTGACATCCTGCCCCTCCTGCGGCAGTCCCAAAGTGGTCAAGGGTGTCCTTGACCGGATTACCGAGCTGGCCAACCCGGGAAAATCAGTCAGGCCACCCTACATCCATCAGATTCCACTGCAGTTTTTGCCGGGGGTCGGCCCAAAAACCCTGGAAAAGCTGCTCCAGCGTTTCGGCACTGAAATGAATGTACTGCACGGGACACCTGAGGCTGAGTTGGAAGCGGTGGTGGGACCTGCCGTGAGCCGTTACATTCTGGCATCAAGAAACGGTACCCTGGAAGTCTCACCCGGAGGGGGAGGAATCTACGGCCGGGTTCTTGGGGAATGATATCAGGAATTCAGGAGTCAGGAGTCAGTATTCAGAATTCAGTAGTTGCAATCATAGGCCTATGCCGCACTGCGGCATCACTGATGAATGAAGATCTGACTCATTCGCAAAGTGAGTCAACAAAGACCGTCCCCAATTGGCTCAATAGCTGAATAGATATTAAGGTATTCAGGAGTCAGGAGTCAGGAGTCAGAATTCAGAATTACATGCCGCTTGTTCGGAGCCATCGATGAATGAAAAATTTGGTTTGAGTCACATTGGATGGTTCTACTCCAACATCTCGCTTTTGAGCTAAACAGGAACCGTTTCCAGCTGACTCATTCTGACTTCTGACTCCTGACTTCTGCACCCCACACAGGTTCTCAGGCTGGGAGGACAGGCATACCCTTATACTAGAAGGGTATGCTTTTGTTTTGGGGGGGAGAGAGTATATGAAGCGGCTTAGGCAGCTAGCGGTCGACCACATCAGGCATAATTTGGGCCTTTACCTGGTGTTGACAGGGGTCTACCTGGCGGGCGTAGTCTTTGGCGCTCTGGGTGTGGGGGCCTTGCAGCCGGATAACCAGAAAGAGTTGGCAGGCTTCATTCAGAAATCCTTTGCCGATTTGACGGCGGGAAGCACCCAAGTGACTATTACGGGCTTGCTCTGGGAAAACCTTAAGGCATTGGTGGTTACTTACGTATTGGGCATGACGGTAATAGGCATGCCGCTCATTTTTGTGTTGGTTTTTACCAGGGGATTTGTGCTGGGGTTTGCCGTGGGCTTCCTGGTGCAGCTCCATGCCTGGCAGGGAGTGCTGATAACCCTGACCGGCATCGTACCCCCGGCTCTAATCACCATTCCGGTGCTCATTGTCACAGCAGTTTCCGCCATAAACTTTTCATTGATACTGGTGCGGGGATCTCACGGCTGGCAAGGGAAGGCTCTAAGCCGTCAGTTTGCCGCCTATTCGGGCACGGTCCTGGTCCTGGCCTGTTTAGGCGGGACAGCTGCTCTTGTTCAAGGTTATGTTTCGCCTTTAATGCTCAAACTGATTCTGGCATACTCCACCATGTAGTAAACAGACGTAAACTATGCAGGAGTCAGGAGTCAGGAGTCAGGAGTCAGGAGGAGAGAGTTGTTTATCTTTCCAGAAAGATTCTGAATTCTGACTCCTGAATTCTGAATACCTGATCTGAATACCTCAACAGTAACGATGACAAGCCTGCGTTAGCCAGGCTGAGAAACGGAGGGTTGGATTGTGATTGTGGGGGTACCCAAGGAGATTAAGAATAACGAAAACCGTGTGGCAATCACTCCGGGAGGAGCCGGTGCTTTACACAAGGCCGCCCACCAGGTGCTTGTTGAAGTCGGTGCGGGATTGGGCAGCGGCTTTTCCGATGCTGAATTCCTTCAGGCCGGAGCAGAGATGCTGTCCAGTGCTGCAGAGATTTTTGCTGCCTCGGACATGGTTATGAAGGTGAAAGAGCCTCTTCCGGCGGAATATGATTTGTTTAAAGAAGGCCAAATCCTTTTTACCTACCTGCACCTTGCTCCTGAGCCGGACTTGACCCAGGCCTTGCTGAAAAAACAGGTTGTAGGAATCGCCTATGAAACTATTCAGCTTCAGGACGGCTCCCTGCCTCTGCTCACCCCCATGAGTGAGGTGGCGGGCCGGATGTCTGTTCAAATTGGCGCTCAGATTCTGGAAAAGGTTCATGGCGGTAAAGGGATTCTGCTGGGGGGAGTACCAGGTGTACCGCCCGCCGAGGTAGTGATTATCGGTGGGGGCATCGTTGGAGTAAATGCAGCCAAAATGGCCATAGGTCTGGGCGCATCGGTAACAATTGTGGAGAAAAGCCCGGCTCGGTTAGCATATCTGGACGATTTGTTCGGGGGAAGGGTAAAAACATTGATGTCCAACGATTTCAATCTGGCCACAGCGGTTGGTACGGCAGATCTGCTAATTGGAGCAGTGCTCATACCCGGAGCCCGGGCCCCAAAAATCGTTAGCGAAGACATGGTCAAAACCATGACGCCAGGTTCGGTAATAGTGGATGTGGCTATTGATCAAGGGGGCTGCATTGAAACCGTTGACCGGGTAACAACCCACAGCGACCCGACCTATGTCAAACACGGCGTAGTCCATTACAGTGTGGCCAACATGCCGGGGGCGGTGCCGAGGACCTCAACCTTTGCCTTGACCAATGTTACTTTGCCCTATGCGCTGGAACTAGCCGGCAAGGGTTATCTCTCTGCCATCAGGGACAATAAGCCTCTTGCTCTTGGAGTAAACGTCATTCACGGCAAGGTGACTTACCAAGCAGTGGCAGATGCTTTGGGGATAGAGTATTATCCGCTTCTTGACGAGTTGCGCAGTTCCCCAGTCCTGCACTAAAGAAAAAAGTTAGAAGCCGCAGCTGCCTGCGGCTTCTTTTTTGTTCTATCTCAGGCGTAATATTCCCCATCTTAGCGTCATAGAAGTACTAGAGATTGCTGAAGAATTACCCAAAATCGAGGCCGTTCAAAAACTGCCTGGTCATCTGGTCCCCGCAAAATAACAGCATTTTGGCCATGCTATGGATTTGGTAAGGGGGGGGAGGGTGATGCGGCGCTCCTTCTGGTTTGTGGTGACTGGACAGGTTGTACGATTCCTTGTGGTCCTGGTAATCCTCTGGGTTCTGGCGCCGCAGCTTTTTGCCGCTTTTCAAAACCTCTATAATTATTTGTTCAGTATTGACCGGGTGCCGAACGGCAACCCGTTAAAAGTGCAAGCTCCCGTCCGGTGGGACAACCCGCAAGGTCAGCCGGTCTTCGAATTAAAACGCGTTCCATGATTCCAGGCAGGAATTCCCCTTTTGTATGTGGAAATACTCCCCGTCAGCATTCATAAGCCTTGAGAGGCG
>JAJYNB010000037.1 GCA_021786555.1 Bacillota bacterium
GTACGGCGGAAGGGAATCCCTTTACCCGGGAGGAAATGAACAGCCTTATGGATATAGCTTACAAGGGAATCCGGGAACTGGCCGGGTATCAGGCCGGGGTACTGGGCTGGGAGCCCTAAACAAGTTAGGGGGACAGCGGTGGACATTCTATTAGCGACAAACAACCAAGGCAAAGTGCTGGAATTGAAGAAGCTGCTGGGGGAGTTGCCCTTTAACGTGCGGTCCCTGCAGGATTTCCCCCAGGTAGGGGAGATAGAAGAAAACGGGGAGAGCTTTGCTGAAAACGCCCTGATTAAAGCCAAGGCGGGGGCCCGGGCCACGGGCATCTTGACTTTGGCTGACGACTCGGGCCTGGAAGTGGATGTGCTGCAGGGAGAGCCGGGGGTACGCTCCGCCCGCTTTGCCGGTGAACCCAAAAATGACAGCCGCAACAACGCCAAACTGCTGGAACTGTTAAAGGACATCCCGCTCTACCGCCGCTCAGCCAGGTTCAAGTCTGTAATCGCCCTGGTCACTCCGGAGGGTGAGGAGTTCGTGACCGAGGGGACCTGCGAAGGCCTAATCAGCCTTGAACCCAAGGGCCAGGGAGGCTTTGGCTACGACCCGCTCTTTTACGTGCCCGAATATGACAGATCCTTTGCGGAACTCAGCCTGGAGGAAAAGAACGCTATCAGCCACCGCGGCAAAGCACTGCGAGCCGCAGCCGCCATGCTGGAACGTCTAGCTAAGACACCTGAGACGGTTCAATAGGACGCCGGGGAACTCAATCGGGCTGCATCCAGGCCAGCCACAAAAAACATGACAGGCCCCGCACCACGTTAACAGTTGTTAACAGTGATGCGGGGCCTGTTTTGGGTCAGACTCTACTTGCGTTTGACGTGGTCCAGGTAGATTACCTTTCCCTTGTCCCTGGAGCTTGGGGCAGCAGTTGTGCTTTTGGCTTTTTTCTGCTGCCGCAGGGCTTTCTGGTACTTGTTTGCTTCGTCCCGTTTTTTCGAGGGGGCGAACTTATTGTACAGCCACCACAGGGCAAAAAGGATTGCCCCGCCGAAGAGTACCTTCGGTCCGGCGCCTGAGGTAAAGAGACTTGTGATAAAGGACAGAGCAATCAAGGCAGCCAGGATGATGCCAAGGGTCCCGGGGCTGCCCGGGAAATGGTCGGACTTGCGCGGATTGAACATCGGCATTTCCCTCCCAACATTATTGTAACCGAAAGGACAGGAAATAGACCAGAGGTTTTCCGCAACTTATCGACTCTCTTTTTCAAATGCTGCCTTGACCTTGGGTAATCTCCTCAATAGCCCTTTTAGCGGCAGTCAGGATCTTCTGCAATTCAGTTTCGCTCACAGACAGATGGGGTACAATTTCGATTACGTCCAAAATTGGCCTTAGGATGACCCCATGCCGCCGCGCCGCCAGGATTACCTTGTGGCCGAGTTGAAATTCCGGGGGAAAGGGCTCCCTGGTGCTTTTGTCTTTCACCAACTCAATACCAACCAGGAACCCCCGCTGCCGTACATCACCCACATGCTCCAAAGCTTTAAACTCTTCCAGGCCCTGGCGCAGAAGGTCGATCTTTGGCTGCAGGGCGGCCAGGACATCTTCCTGTTCAAACACTTCCAAGTTGGCGATGGCCGCAGCGCAGGCCAACTGGTTGCCGGTATAGGAATGGCCGTGGGTAAACTTCTTGCTCTCCTCCCCCCAAAAAGCCTGATAGATTTTCTCCCTGACCAGGGTTGCCGCCAAGGGCATATAACCACCGGTTATCCCTTTGGACAGGCAAAGGATGTCGGGGGCAACCCCTTCCTGCTCACAGGCGAACATTGTCCCGGTGCGGCCAAAACCAACAGCCACCTCATCCAAAATCAAGAGAATATCATACTTGTCACAGAGCTGCCGCACATAGCTTAAGTAGCCTGCGGGAACATCGATCATGCCTCCGGCGCAGATCATGCCCGGTTCCATGATGAGAGCGGCAATTTCGTGATGATAGAGGGCCAAAATTCCCTCCACTTCCCGGGCGCACCTCAGGCCGCAGGTCTCCCTGTCCTCACCCAGGGGGCAGCGGTAACAGTAAGGAACCGGGGCCTTGTAGCCGGGAAACATGTAAGGCTTGAACAGGGAGTGAAAGGACTCCACCCCGCCCACGGAGACCGAACCAATGGTGTCCCCGTGGTAACCTTCCTGGAGGGAGATGAATTTGTATTTGTCCCGGTTATCAGCATCCTTTTGACACCAGTATTGGTAGGCTATTTTTAAGGCTACCTCCACTGAAGTGGCCCCGTCATCGGAGAAAAATACCTTGCTGAGGCCGGGGGGCGCAACTTCCACCAGTTTTTTGGCTAAAACAGCGGCCGGCACACTGCCCTGCCCCAGGGTGGTGGAGTGAGCGATCTTATCCAGTTGGGCTTTGACGGCATTGCTGATATGGGCGTGGTTATAGCCGTGTACTGTAAGCCAGATAGAGGAAACCCCGTCCAAATAGCGGTTGCCTGCAATATCAATCAGGTAGCTTCCTTCGCCGCGCTCAATCAGCAAGTTGTCTTCCGCCTCATACACTTTCATTTGCGTAAAGGGGTGCCAAAAATATTCTTTGTCCCAAGCATCTAGTTCAGCCTTGCTGTACATTCCTAAACCCCCGCCTTTTCCAATATATAATCCAGTTCAATGGATTGATTCGCTGCTTCTACCAAGTTATTGGTTCGAAGGGAACTGAGCGCGGGAAAACGTCCGATCACCGGCAGTCCGGTGAGGGCGGCGATAAGGTCTACATTGGTCTGTTCCACCAGATTATCCGGCTGGCCGCTCCATTTGTTGAGGATCACTCCCAGTACTGTTAAACCCTTTTGCCGGGCATATTCCACCGTTAGCACTGTATGGTTGAGCGTACCCAGGCCCGGTCTGGCCACGATAATCAGAGGGAGTTCCATCTCAGCGGCCATGTCGGATACCAGGTAGCCGCGCCCGAGGGGGACGGAGATACCTCCCACTCCCTCCACCAGTATCATAGGGTAATTTTGCTGGAGAGCATGGAAGGCCTGCAGGATCCTGTCTTTATCCATGGAAACATGGGCCAGTTCCGCTGCTACCAGCGGGGCCAGCGGGTGTTCCAGGCAGTAAGGGTTTACCAGGCGGCGCTCCTCTTCAGGCATTTGGGCTGCGTGCATCAGAAAACTGGCGTCTTCCGAGATCAAGGTTGAAGCTGATTTTACGGCGCCGCTGGCCACGGGCTTCATGGCTCCAACATGGATGCCCCTGGCACGCATGGCGGCGGTGAGAGCCCCTGTGATGACGGTCTTGCCCACATCTGTATCGGTGGCGGTGACAAAAATTCCGGCTATGGTCCTTCCCTCCCCTTTGGGTCCATTTAAACAACTGTGTGCAGCGGCTTTAAGTACTGTTTAAACAATCCCTTGCCCTGCCTGGGTGTACTTGGCGCATGGTTTTGGACTGGCATCCAACTAGATTACTGCCAGTTCCGAACCTATTTCCCTGAACTTGTACAGGGCCTGTTTCAATTCATCGGCGGTGTGGGCCGCCGAAACCGTAACCCTGAGCCTGCTGGTGCCTTCGGGCACGGTTGGAGGCCTGATCCCGGAGACAACAATCCCTGCCCGGAGGAGCTCTGCGGCGAACGCCATTGTCTTCACCTCATCTCCGATTAGGACGGCGATAATGGGAGTAGAGCCGGGAATAACCTGGAAACCGGCTGCGGTGAGTTCACCGCGCACCAGGGCGGTGTTGCGGCTCAGATTGCAGATCAAATCCCGGCCCGATAGAACCTGGTCCATAGCCGCGATAGCGGCCCCTATTGTGGCAGGTGACAAAGCTGTTGAGAAGATGAAGCTGCGGGCGATGTTCTTGATATACTCGATCAGCTGCCTGGAACCTGCTATGTACCCGCCTTCACTGGCCAGGGCCTTGCTGAGGGTGCCCATCTGGACATCCACAGCTCCTTCCAGCCCAAAATATTGGGCCGTCCCCCCGCCCCTCTCGCCCAACACCCCGGTGGCATGGGCGTCGTCCACCATCACCCAGGCCTGATAACGCCGGGCTAAGCGGACGATCTCCGGCAGGGGAGCAATATCCCCGTCCATGCTGAAAACCCCGTCCGTGACTACCAGCTTGCCTGAGAGTCCGGCAGAGCCCAGTTTTTCCTCCAAATCCGCCATGTCGTTATGGCGATAAACAACCACCCTTGCCTTGCTGAGCCTGCAGCCGTCAATAATGCTGGCATGGTTTAATTCGTCGCTGAAAATTACATCCTGGGGCCCGGCCAAGGTTGATATGACCCCAAGGTTGGCCATATACCCGGTATTGAACACCAGCGCTGCTTCAGCGCCCTTAAAGCCGGCAATCTTAGCTTCCAACTGTTCAAACAGAGGGTGGGAGCCTGTTGTCAGCCTGGAGCCCCCCGAGCCGGTGCCGTACAAACTTATGGCTTCGATGGCCCCTTTTTGGACAGCCGGGTGGTGGGTCAGGCCCAGGTAGTTGTTGGATGCGAGCATCAGACAGCGCCTTCCCGCCATTGCCACATGGGTAGCGTCAAGGGGAGCGTAGGTTTGGGTACTGCGGTAAAGGCTGCGCAATTTTAATCGTTCCAGCGCCTCAGGCACATCCGTGTTCATACCAGACTTCACCCCAAAGAGAGTATTTTTCGATAGGTTTATGGTAGTAGATGGCCGGAAATATGTCAACCACATTTTAAAGGAAGGTTTACAATATACGGCCGTTTGGGGTTGACGCCAGGCCGATTTTCAGGTACTGTATTTACAATAATGTAAACTGAAGACGTAGTATGAGTTTACAGTGAACTCGTTTAGCTTCCGCTAAACATCGGGTCTTAGGTGGGGGACTCTACCCCCACCTAAGCTGAATGCGGCATGACCACTCCCACTTATAGAAGTGGGAGTCTTAGACGGGGATAAACTGAGACGGCGCGGGCAGGAGGAGAAAGTTAGATGCACCAATTTATCGTTGAGCTGGGGGAGAAGGTACTTGCAGGCGGCGAGATTGCTCTGGCTGAGGCCAAAGAGCTGACAAAGAT
>JAJYNB010000403.1 GCA_021786555.1 Bacillota bacterium
GATCTAAAGGGTCTGCCTGTGACTGAAAAATTTGTCACCGTAACGGGCGCAGTGCGCGAACCTCAGACCCTGCGGGTCCCGGTGGGAACTCCCATCGCAGACCTGCTCGAGTTTTGCGGCGGTGTCACTGTCCCGGCTGCGGTTTTTGTGGACGGCGGACCTATGATGGGGCGGATAGTGGCAAGAACAGCGATGGTCAGCAAAGTTACCAAGGGCATCCTGGTGCTGCCTTCGGACCTCAATTTTATCGTCAAGCGCCAAACCGACTGGAGTGTGGTCAAACGTTTGGCCTTCCACTGTGAAATATGCCAGACTTGTACGGACTTTTGCCCGCGGCATCTCCAGGGACATGGGTTGGAGCCCCACAAGCTGATGCGTTACCTGGCTTACGGTGGCGAAAAAGTTGACAGCGATTTTCTCGGTGCTCTCCTCTGCGCGGAATGCGGGGTATGCGAAAGCTTTGCTTGCCCGGTGAATATCTTCCCGCGCCAGGTCGTAGCTTACTTTAAAAGAGAGCTTGCTTCCCGTAAAGTGCGTTATCCGGCAGGCCAGCCCCTGCTCCCGGCCGGTCCGGCAGCCGACCGCCGGGTACCTACAGGCAGGCTGATTGCCAGGCTGGGCCTTACCAAATTCGACCGTCCTGCACCATTGACGGATAGGGAGATTTGCCCGCAAACGGTGACTATTTCCCTGCGGCCGCCCTTTGGCGCTCCCTGCCAGCCTCTGGTTGAAGTTGGGCAGCATGTGCGGGCCGGGGAGCAGCTGGGTGAAACTCCGGCCGGCGCTCTTGGCAGCAGCGTTCATGCCAGCATAGACGGTACGGTGCGGCAGGTAAGCGATACTCTGGTGGTGCTTGAGCGGGATTAGCAAAGGATTTGGATATTTCTAAGGAAGGGGTGCTGGTGTGGCGGGTGAAGCTTTAGGAGCAATTGAAGTAGGGAGTGTAGGGGCAGGTATTCTGGCCGCCGACGGCATGCTGAAAAAATCCGGGGTTACATTGGTTCTGGCTCGCCCCCTCTGCCCAGGCAAGTACCTGGCCATCGTCAGGGGAAGCGTAAGCGAGGTAGAAGAAGGGATCTCCGTTGGCGCCGCCTTGGCCGGTGACAGATTGGTCGACCAACTGGTCCTGCCTAATCCCCATCCAGGGGTGCTGGCAGGTTTGTTGCAGGTATCCCCGGTTACCGCAGTGAGAGCTCTGGGTATTATAGAAACTTACAGTGCCTCCTCCTGCCTTGAGGCGGCAGACCTGGCGTCCAAACGGGCTGAAATTGACGTGGTGGAAGTTCGTTTGTCGATAATGATGGCAGGCAAAAACTACCTTACCCTGACCGGTGATGAGTCAGCCGTGCGGGAAGCGGTTGAAAACGCCGCTGCTGCGGTACGGAAGAAGGGGCTGCTCTTAGCCTCGGTTGTAATTCCCCACCCCCATGAAGAATTGGTTCAATCCCTGCTGTAACTGCGGAAAGGGGGCGAAAGCAGTTGAAAAGGGTTATTTGTACCGCAGAGATCAACGCTCTGGCGGCAAACAAACAGCATGAAATTTTTATCGATGAGCAGACTGTCATCACACCCTTAGCCTTGGACCGGTGCCGGGAACTGGGGCTCCGGGTATTCCGGGGAAGTGCCGGGAGTGGGCCAGCCCGGCAGCAAACTCCCCTGGTTCCGGCATATTCCAGACCTGCTGCTCCGGCGCCATTAACCGAAAGAGATGTGCGCCTGGTAGTGCAGCGAGTGCTGCTGAAGTCGTGGCGGGAATGTTTCTCCCCTGTTGTGGTAAACCAGGTTACCGCCTTGGTGATGGCCAGACTTGTCCAGCGCGGCTAGTCTAACTCTAAGTATCTTCAATATTACGATGCATATTGAAGGAGGGTATTGAGCATGTCACAAAGTGTGTCTGATGGAGGAGTCCTGGAAATGGCTCGCCGTCAGCTTGACCAAGCAGCTGACCGGTTAGGATTGGACGAAGGCGCTCGTAAGGTACTTAAGCAGCCGCAGCGGGTGCTTATGGTTTCCTTTCCGATTAAGATGGATGACGGACGCATGGAAGTATTCACCGGTTACAGGGTACAGCATAACTTCGCTCGCGGTCCGTCTAAAGGCGGGCTTCGTTACCACCCTTTAGTGACTTTGGATGAAGTTACGGCCCTCTCCATGTGGATGACCTGGAAATGCGCCGTAGTTGATATTCCCTTTGGTGGAGCCAAAGGGGGTGTGGTCTGCAATCCAAAGGAACTTTCGGTTGGCGAGCTCGAAAGGCTTACCAGGCGGTTTACTTCCGAGATCGGCATCATTATTGGCCCGGAGAAAGATATCCCGGCGCCTGACGTGTATACCAACCCCCAGGTCATGGCCTGGATAATGGATACCTTTAGTATGAACAAAGGGTACTCCATTCCAGCTGTGGTTACCGGTAAGCCGATTGAAATGGGAGGCTCCCATGGCAGGCTGGAAGCTACGGGCCGCGGCTGCGTTTATACCATTCAGGATGCCGCTGCCAGGTTGGGAATGGAGTTGAAAGGCGCGCGGGCGGTGGTGCAGGGCTTTGGCAACGTCGGTCAGGCCGCAGCCAAGGCCTTGGCAGAACTTGGTGTAAAAATCATTGCCCTGGCAGACTCCAATGGCGGGATATTCGCCATTGATGGCTTGGATTTGGCTGCGGTTTTGGCCCATAAGGACCAAACCGGCAGTGTAACGGGCATGCCGGGAACGGAAAGTATGAGTAGTTCCGAGATTTTAGAACTTGAGTGTGAAATTCTCGTCCCGTCTGCTTTGGAGAACCAAATCCGCGGGGACAATGCCGGCCGCATCCGGGCCAAACTGATCGCCGAGGGGGCCAACGGCCCAACCACGCCCGAAGCTGACGAGATCCTGTTGAAGAAGGGAGTCACTGTCATTCCCGATATCCTGGCCAATGCAGGAGGTGTGATTGTTTCTTACTTTGAATGGGTTCAGGGCATCCAGCATTTCTTCTGGACGGAGGAAGAGGTTAACGCCCAGCTGAGGCGGCGGATGACTGCCAGTTTTGACGTGGTTTACTCTACCAAAGAAAGGGAAGGCTGCGATATGCGGACTGCGGCTTACCTCGTGGCCTTAAAACGCGTTTCTGAGGCCATGCAGCTCAGGGGTCTTTATCCTTAGATTCAGAAATCTGCCAAAACCAAAAAGGTCTTTACCTGTATCCAGATATCAGAAAATTTCGATAACAAACCGTTTACGCGCTAAATACGACCGCTCGGGGTCTAATTGCTGACATATCCCCTCCAAGGATTTAAACTTGAAGTAATAATTATTTCACCGGTTATGTAGAGATTCAGGGAACAAATAAGTACCGAGTCTTTATGAGGCCCCTGGCCCGCCGTTTGGTAAACGGCGGGCTTTTTATTTGCGACCGGTTCCCTGGGAGGTGGTGTCGAGTGGACGATAAACGCGCTTAGCGCCGCATACTGCGGCAGCCAGGTTAATGTACTGGATGAAAAACGGTACTTAGGTGAAAGCCTATGAAAGGATGATGATTGGATGGAAGCCTTCGACGGCAGGCCTATAGAAAAGGCGAATTGTCTGCAAGCGGACCGACTCACTCTCAAGGATACCATCGCCCAATCTTTTGGCTTCTTGGCACCGGTAATGAGCATAGCGTATTTGACTCCTCTGATTGCAGGTGGTGCCGGAGGCGCAGTGCCTTTGGCCATTATCCTGGGCGGTATCGGGGTCATAGCAATCGGGCTGATTATCGCCCGTTTCGCTATGCGTTATCCCCACGCGGGCGCGTTCTACGAGTACACTCGTCGTGCCTATGGCCCTGTCCCCGGTTTTATATCAGGCTGGGTTTACTTCTTTGGTACCTACATGTTATCCACAGCCATCATGGCGGGTATCGGTGGATTTGTCAGCGCTTTGTTTGCCCAGTACAAGATTAACGTCCCCTGGATTCCAATCACGGTGGCAATAGCGGTTATAGCCTTCGCGCTGGGCTACTTTGATGTCAGAATTGCCACCCGTGCCCAGTTGGGAATTATTCTGGTGTCCATGACCTTGGTGGCCTTGTTTTCAATCTATGTCATCTTCAGAGCAGGTTCCGCAAACAGCGTACATCCCTTCCTGGTGAGTTCATCGCCAACAGGTCTATCCGGCATAGCTTTCGGCATGATTTATGCGTTTTTGATCTTTGCCGGTTTCGAGTCATCGGCGACCTTGGCTGAAGAAACCAAAAATCCCCACAGGGCGCTCCCAATCACCATCGTGGTGACAGTTGCCTTGGCAGTGCTGTATTATGTCCTGACCAGCTACGCTCAGGCTATTGGTTTCGGGGCTGCCCACGCCGACCAGTGGGCGACAAGCCCCAGCCCGCTGTTTTTCATCGGGCAAAAGTTCGGCAATGACTTTATCGTGCTGGTTCTGAATGTGGCCGCCATTGTAGACGCCATTGGCGTGGCCATTGCCTGCTCCGTGGCTGCAACACGCCTGCTTTATTCCCTGGGACGGGACGGGGTGGTTCCGAAAATTGTGGGCTCCACCCATCCGAAGCACAAAACTCCTTGGGTAAGCGCTCTGGTTGTGCTTGGCTCGGGCTTAATCATCGACCTGGCCCTGTCTGGAATGGGGGCTTTGCCCGAGTTCGGCTTCCTTTCCGGCATCGGAGGCCTGGCCATAATCCTGGTCTATCTCAGCGTAGCAATTTCAGGCTTTACCTTGGACAGGGGCAAAAAATTCTCGATTTTCAAAACGGGTGTGCTGTCTGTAGTAGGTATATTTTTCACGGGCTTCGCAATTTATGCTTCGGTCTGGCCTGTACCGCCTTATCCGCAAAATCTCATGCCTTATGTCTTGCTCGGTTGGATTGCCATCGGAGGTGTCCTGGTAGCTGTGCATAAGCGCAACAAGGTTCCGGCGATGATGGCCGAAAACCTGGCGGTTGACTCCGGCGCAAAATAGCATGCGCGGTAAGAATTAGTTAAAAACATAAATTATTTCGGCTCCTCAGTCCAGGGAACAGAAGTTGTTTCCCGCTGAACTGGGGAGCTGAAATTTAGTACAAGGTGGAGTAT
>JAJYNB010000104.1 GCA_021786555.1 Bacillota bacterium
GTTCTCATGGATGAACTGACGGAAAGCGGCAGGGAAATCAACGTCTCGGCCAGAGGCGGCCTCATCTCGTTATGGGGTATCGTGGATGTGCTGGCAGAGAAACTGGAGGCCGAAAAAATTGTGCGGCGTATTCCAGGCGTGGAAGGTGTGGACAATGGCCTCACCATCGCTATGGACAATTTCCTGCCCGACCGCGACATCAATACCTTGGTGGTGGAAGCGCTCTCCCGTGCCCATGACCCTGGTGTCCGCAAGTTAGGTTCCGAAACCAGGGACGGGGTTGTCTTTTTACAGGGCCATGCCCCTGTCATAAGCGCTGTGCGGGAAGCGAAGCTCTTGGCAGCCCGGGTCCGCGGCGTCAAGGAGGTGCAGAGCCAGGTGAAGGTGGGTGAAGACCTTGAACTTGACGACGCCTCCATCACCAATGCCGTGGAGCGGGCCATGGTCAACTCAGACCGGGTTGAAGCCCGCAAAATCACCACCTCCACCGAGCGCGGAGTGGTGAAACTGCAGGGAATGCTGGACAGCTTCGAGGAGATCGAAGAGGCCGTGGACTTGGTGTACCGCGTGCCAGGCGTGAAGGCAGTACACTCTGAACTAAGGGCCCGCCATGGTGTAACCGCCGGGGACAGAGCCTTGACTAACCAGCTGCGGGAACTTTTGAGCAGGGAAGAAGACCTGAGCCGCGGCACGCTGAAAGCCCATGTGGTAAACGGCATGGCTTTCTTGTCCGGCGAGGTCTTCGATGTGGATGATAAACGCCGGGTGGAAGAGGTGGCCCGCCAGCTTGCGGGCATAACCGGTATCAGCAACACAATCCAGGTTTCCGCTCACAATTTATAGTCACAGCCTAGTTTGGGGGTATAAACATGAAAAAAGCTGAAGTTAACACCAATTGTATCGGCTGCGGCCTGTGCACCGAACTCTGCCCCGATGTATTTGAACTGCAGGACGACGGCCTGGCCCGCGTCCATGTGGGAGAAGTAAAGGACGAGTGGCTGGAAGGGGCCAAAGAGGCCGAAAGCCAGTGTCCGGTCGAAGCCATCAGCGTTTACGATGAGTAAAACAAAAACCACCCTTTGGGTGGTTTTTAAATGCCTGTAGTTTTCCTGATTAGTCTTTCTTTTTGGAATAGCCGAAGAACCCCACTTTGTCCCCCATCAGCCTGTATTCATTGGCGCAAAAGCCGTAAGGCTGGATTTTATCCAGGTCCGGACGGCCCTTTTCATCTAAAACATCTTCATTATAATGTACCGCTAAGACTTCGCCGATAAACACGTCATGGCTCCCTAAAGGCAGTACCTGTGTCACACGGCACTCGATATTTACAGGGCATTCGGCAATCAAAGGCGCCTGCACCTGGGAAGCGGGCACGGGAGTAAGGCCTGCAGCCTCGAACTTGTCCACGTCCTTACCGGACACCATGCCGCAGTAATCCACGAGTTTAGCCTGGCGAGCCCCAGGGATGTTAATGACATATTCCATGGATTCCTTGATGATTCCGTAAGAATGCCTGCCTTCAGGGCGCAGGCCGATATAGAGAAGAGGCGGGTCGGAATTCATAACCCCTGTCCAGGCAATGGTAACGATGTTGGCTTTGCCTGATGGCCCTTTGCAGCTTACCATTACGGCGGGAATAGGAAACAATGTGGTTGACGGCTTTTTGATAACCTTTTTCATAGCGGATACCTCCGTTCGAATAACTAATCCAATTTTGACACTCCCACGGCTGAAGCCGATGAGATTCTTGGGTGATTAAGAAAGGATATTAGAATTGTTCATCCCTTTTTGATATAGCAGAAAACCGGCACATTTGCAAGCCCGTCTGGAGATGCCCCACCTAAAAGGATGGGATTTTTTACACCATTTGCCAGCCTGTTATTATTGCCTAAATCCCCCGTATTGGTTATAATTAAACCAAACATATGTGCGTTTTAAAGGAACGTGTATTCGCAAGGGGATGGCTTAATGCACTGGGTAGTCCATGTTTATCTGGAGAGTTTCTACACTTCGGTCCAGAAAGACCGCCGGCCCGAATTAGAGGCTAACCCTTTAATCATCCTGCGGCATGCCCGGGTGCTGGATTTGTGCCCCCGGGCCAAAGCAGCCGGGGTGAGACTGCATTCCTCCCGGCGCCATGCCCTGCAGTGCTGTCCCCGGGGAGAGGCGCTGGAATACGCTGCCGAGGACTACCGCCAGGGGGCATCGGAAATCCTCGAATCCTGCCTGGAGTATACTCCGGTAATCGAGCCCATAGCTGAGAATGAGTTTTACCTGGAACTGGCCGGACCCCACACCCCTGACCAGGTTATCCGTGAACTTACGGTCCGGGCTGTGCCCGCTTTAGCTGGGGGCTTAAGCGCCGGGATCGGCAAAAACAAATTTCTCGCCCGGGCGGCTCATATGGCTTTGGCTGCTGGCAGGGTTAATCCCGCCCAAAGCGCGGGTGACACGCAGGACACCAGGGCGCTCTTGGCAGAGCCTGCGGGCCGGTTTTATTGGCTGAACAGGGAAGCGGGCAGGGACGCTGCAGAGTTTCTTCACCCTTTGCCCGTTTCTTATCTCTGGCCCCTGGCGGAAAATATCAAAACCCGCCTCCTCCAGCTGGGATTTGCTTCAATTAACCAGGTATCCTCTTTGGATATATCGCTCCTGCAGCGGGAATTTGGCGCGGGAGCCAGGCGGATTAAGGCTTTGACCGAGGGGGAGGACCCGCTGCCGGTTTTATCCCTTTACCCGCCCAAACAACTGGACCGGCAGGTGAAGTTTCCCAGCGGAGTAACAGATTCCGGAGCTTTGGAGCAAAGCCTCGCCCGCCTGACAGCGGAGCTTTCCCTGGCTTTGTCCGAGCGGGGGGAAGGGTGCCGCCGCCTGGTGCTGCAGGTGGAACTGGAAGGAGGGGAAGTGAGCAGGTCCCGTTCCTTCAGCAGGCCCCAGAACCAGCAGGTTACCCTGCGGGAAGTAGGGCAAAGCCTGCTTAAGAAAATATCCCCTGCCTCCCCGGTTTGCGCTTTACGAGTGATAGCGGATGACCTGAGGGGTTTACACGGCGCCCAGCTCAAATTGTTTGAAGACCCCAAGGCTTTGTCCGGCAGGGAAAAGGACTGGGGGGTGAAGCTGGATAACCTGATTACGAACCTTTCCCAGCGCTTCCCGCCGGAGAACTTCCGCTTGGGCCGGGAGCTTGACCTGAGCCGGCGGGAACAGATGCTTCAGTTTTGGGACCCGCTGAGATTTGCGGAAAAGGGGTTTGGCAAGTGAAAATCGTTGACAAGCCCGTACGGGTGCTTACCCGCAAATTAAAAATCCCCCGGGCTTTTACCTACCGGGGGAAGCAGGAAGTGGAGAAGATTACGGATTTCTGGCTTGAAACGGGGGAATGGTGGGAGGACAGGCCGGAACGGGTGGTTTACCGGGTCCGCACCGCCGGGGGCGGCATGTTCGAACTCTACCGCCACAAGGGCAAACCGGAGTGGTTCCTCTACCGGGTTTATGATTAAAAGAAAGAGGGATTGACATGTCTTTTGTCCACCTGCATGTTCATTCCCCTTTTTCTTTTTTGGACGGGGGAAGTTCGCTTGAAGCCCTGGTTGGGCAGGCTGCGGCAGAGGGGATGCCGGCTCTGGCTCTTACCGACCACAATAATCTCTCAGGCGCAGTAAAATTCCAGCAGCTGGCGGAAGAAAAAGGGATTAAGCCCATAATCGGGGTGGAATTAACCCTGGAGGGGGGCTTACACCTGGTGCTTCTGGCCCAAAACCCCGCCGGGTACTCCAACCTCTGCCGGCTGGTATCCAAAGCCCACCTGCAGAACCCCAGGCTCCAGCCCAAAGCAGCCTGGCGGGACCTGGAAGCGCACCGGGAAGGTTTGTTTGCCCTCTCGGGCTGCCGCCGGGGGGAGATTCCCCACTTAATCCTGTACGGACGCTGTCAGGAAGCCCTTGCCACAGCCAAGCGCTACCTGGAACTTTATGGACGCGAGAATTTTTTCCTTGAGCTCCAGGCCGACCTTCTGCCGGGATTCTCCAGCTTGGCAAAGAGCATGGCAGAACTGGCAGAGCATTTGGGCCTAGGGCTCGTGGCTTCCAACAACGTCCACTTTGCCCGTAAGGAAGACTTCCCGCAGCACGATTTGCTCACCTGTGCCCGTACCTTGACTACCCTGGACTCAGTCCACCCGGAACGGCGCCTCAACGCGGAAAACTACCTTAAATCCCCGGCTGAAATGGCTCAGGCTTTCCGTTTTTATCCCGAGGCTGTCGCCAACAGCTTGAAAATAGCGGCCCAGTGCAGCAAGTCCCTGGAACTGAACAGGCCGCTCTTTCCACGCTTTCCCTTACCCAAAGGGCAGGAGGCGGGAGAATTCCTGCAACGCCTGGTCTATGAAGGGGCGGAAGAGCGCTATGGAGAGGTCACCCCGGCGGTGCGGCAGCGCCTGGAGCATGAGCTGGAGATCATTAACCGCTTAGGTTACCCCGATTACTTTCTCCTGGTCTGGGATATGGCCCGCTATGCAAAAAACCAGGGGGTCCGTTTTGCCGGCCGGGGTTCTGCCGCGGACAGCGCCGTGGCTTACTGCCTGCGCATTACCGAGGTGGATTCCATCGCCCGGGGGCTTTTGTTTGAGCGGTTTATGAGCCTGGAACGGGCCCAAAAACCGGACATCGACATCGATTTCGATTCCCGCTACCGCGATAAGATAGCCAATTATATCTATGAAAAGTACGGCCGGGATAAGGTGGCTTCGGTCTGCACTTACAACACTTTTCAGGCCCGCTCGGCTATTCGGGACCTGGGCAAGGCCATGGACTTCCCTGCAGCGGAACTGGACCGCATCGCCAAAAAGATGCCCTGGCTCCACGCCGATGACATCGAAGCGGCCCTGGAGAGTTTCCCTGAGCTGAGGGAGAGCGGCATACCCTGGGAAAAATATCGCCGCCTGTTTGAAGCCTGCGCCAAGCTGGCCGGTTTCCCGCGCTTCATCGGCACCCACCTGGGCGGCATCGTGGTCGCCAGGGAGCCCCTCACCT
>JAJYNB010000391.1 GCA_021786555.1 Bacillota bacterium
TATGGCAACCCACGAACCAGTCGGCTTAAACATATCTTCTCACCTCTTTCAAATGTTATTTTGTCGAATATTGGCATAATTCTACCTTTAAGTAATGAAACCCTTTTTTGTCAAGAGCTGCAACGGTGACCCAACCAGATGAATGTGGTTCACGAGGGACCTGAACCGCTACAAAATATTAAAAGCCATAGCCTTATCCCAGCTATGGCATCCTTGCTTATGTCGTTTTCTTTTCGTGTCTAATCAGCCGGCAGCCCCTTGATTATAATCCAAGTGACTACTTTGTCCCTCTGGCCTCCAAAGGGCATTGGGGCGAATGCCGGAAGCGGCAATCCCACCTATAACAGCGTGATTTTAACTGGACCATAATTCTACTTGGGCCTGCTGACCTTATGTGCCTAAATCTCTTTAGAACTGTAACTGCAGTTCCAACCCGTGGACAGTTAAACTTAATTTCTTCGCCCCTTACTCTGCCGATACCCATTGCACCCTCCGAATACCGTTTCCTTATTACACATATTAGGTATTCGAAAATGAATATGTTAATCCGAGGGTTAGCTTGTACATGGGTTTAAAAAATCTCCACCGGTTTGATTCCTGGTTACATTTAATATCAGTGATACTGGTACTGGTTGCCCCGACGACCCGACAAGCACTTGCTATAAGAATGTCATGAACAGCCGGTGAATCAACTGTACATGGTTTGCAGCAATTCCTGCACATTCCCATTCTCTAAATATTCATCATAGGACATCTGTCTGTCCAACAAGCCCTTGGGAGTAATCTCAAAAATCCTATTCGCAACCGTTTGCACAAATTGGTGGTCCTGGGATACGAACAGCACTGTTCCCTCAAAACTGGTTAGGGCGTTATTTAAGGCGGTGATTGACTCTAAATCCAGGTGGTTGGTAGGCTCATCCAACAACAGGACGTTTGCTCCGCTCAACATCATTTTGGACAGCATGCACCGCACCTTTTCTCCGCCTGACAAAACGCTGGCCGGCTTCTGCGTCTCATCACCGGAAAAAAGCATTCTCCCCAGGAACCCTCTGACGAAGGATTCATCGGGGTCGCGGGAAAATTGCCTTAGCCAGTCCACAAGATTTAGCTTTGTCTCAAAGAAATAAGAGTTATCTTTGGGGAAATAGGCCTGGGAAGTTGTTACTCCCCAACTAAATTCTCCGTCATCCGGCGCAAGCTCCCCCATTAAGGTCTTAAACAGGGCAGTCTTGGCGCTGCCGTTCGGGCCAACCAAGGCAATCTTATCACCTTTATTAACCGTAAAAGATATGCTGTCAAGCACTTTCTCACCGTCACTGGTTACAGTCAGGTTTTCCACCGACAGGAGGTTGTTGCCTACTTCCCTATCAGGGCTAAAAGCGACATACGGATATTTGCGGGATGAAGGTTTAATGTCCTCCAAGGTCAACTTTTCCAGCTGTTTCTTACGAGAGGTTGCCTGTTTTGCTTTTGAGGCGTTAGAACTAAACCTTTGGATAAACTTTTGCAGGTCCGCTATTTTGTCCTCTTTTTTCTTATTGGCGTCCTTCATCATTTTCAGGGCAAGTTGGCTCGATTCATACCAAAAATCATAGTTGCCCACATACAATTGCACCTTGCCAAAGTCGATATCAGCGATGTGGGTACATACTTTGTTCAAGAAATGCCTGTCATGCGATACCACAATTACGGTGCTTTCAAAGTTATACAGGAAGTTTTCCAGCCAGGTTATGGACTGCAGATCCAGATGGTTGGTAGGCTCGTCTAACAGCAGGATATTGGGATTACCAAACAGTGCCTGGGCCAGAAGCACCCTAACCTTTTCATTGCCGTCAAGTTCCTGCATTTTCTTCTCATGCAGTTCCTTGGCAATACCAAGGCCCATGAGCAATTCGGCTGCCTCAGCCTCAGCTTGCCAGCCGTTCATTTCAGCAAATTCCCCCTCGAGTTCGGAAGCCTTTATTCCGTCTGCCTCGGAGAAATCCGGCTTGGCGTACAGGGTATCTTTCTCTTCCATAACATCATATAACCTGGAATATCCCATTATCACGGTCTTAAGCACCTGGAAATCCTCGAACTGAAAATGGTCCTGTTTTAAAACTGCAATCCTCTCCCCCGGAGTGAGAATTACTTCACCACTGGTAGGATCGATTTCACCGGAAAGTATTTTTAAAAAAGTAGACTTTCCGGCGCCATTGGCCCCAATCAATCCGTAACAGTTGCCGGGAGTGAATTTTACATTCACATCTTCAAACAACAACCTTTTACCGAACCCTAAACTCAAACCGCTTGTACTAATCATTTTTTTGTTTTTCCTTTTACAGTCGAATTTTATGCAACGACATATTATAACATCTTATCTCAAGAAGATATATAAGCAGAAGAATTAACCAAGACACCAGTGAAGGCTTGTGCTAAGCACAAGCCTTCACTGGTGTCTTCACTCCTGTTCTTTTTAAATTACCTCAGCTTCCGTTCACTACCCTCTTCACCAGTGTCTTCGCTATCTCCAACTTATAGGTATTCTTAGACAGAGGCTTTGCCCCTTCCAGGGCTAACGCGGCTGCTTCAGCTGCAGTCTCTTCGGTAACTTCCTTCCCTCTAAGGAATTCCTCCGCCTTAAGGGCACGCACAGGGGTGGGAGCAACCGCCCCCAGGACGATTCTGGCAGCGGTACAGACCCCCTTTTCGAGGGTCATAAGGGAAGCAGCACTGACAATCCCAAAGTCAATGGGTTTCCTCAAAGTGAACTTGAGGAAATTTTGTCTGGCAGCAGCGGAAGGCTTCGGGATATAAATCGCCGTAATCATCTCATCAGAGGCAAGCACATTCCCCAGGGGGGTAAAGAACTCCTCTATGGAGAGAGTACGGGTACCCTTCGTTCCTGCGATTCTAAGCGTTGCCCCTAGAGCTGTTAACGCTATAGCTGTGTCAGAGGGGCAGACCGCATAACACTGTTTCCCTCCCATGATGGCATGGTAGCGGTTCTCCCCGGCAACAGCAGGGCACGTCCTTCCCCCTTTCCGGAAGCAGTTGAGCCTGCCGCCAATCTCATCAGGGTAGCGGTAGTACCAGCAGCGGGTATCCTGACACAGGTTGCCGCCAATCGTCGCTATGTTCCTGATCTGGGGAGATGCCACAGCCATGGCAGCTTCCTTGAGAAGGGGATAACTCTGTGCCAGGTGTTTTATCAGGTCTGTGAGGGTGGTTAGCGCGCCAACAACTACCCCATCTTCCTCTTCATACAAGGTATTGAGGCCAGGGATGCTCTTAATATTGATGATTGCTTTGGGATAGTCAGGCAGAATGCGATCTTTCAAAACGGCGAGCAGGTCTGTTCCCCCGGCATTGAGCTTTGCCTCTCCTTTGTATGCGGCGAGCAGTTCTGTCGCTTCATTCACCGAGCGGGCATGGACATGGACAAAAGATTTCATCCTCTTCCTCCCCCCTTGGCGTCAGGTATCTTCCCTAAAGCTCTTAGGACCTTATCAGGGGTGAACGGGAAATCATGTATGCGCACGCCTATGGCATTGGAGACGGCCATAAGGATAGCGGAAGGGCCAGGCGCCGGGGCGATTTCACCTACCCCTACTGCGTGGAAGCGGTGACTGTTGAAGGGTGTTTCCAGGATTACATGCTCCATCTCAGGCAGTTCGGCAAAGGTGCGCCACTTATAATCAATCATGTTAGAGTTCATGATGCGTCCCAGCCGTGTATCAAAAACGGTCTCTTCAAAGAGAGCGCTGTCCAGTCCGGCGGAGCCCAGGCAGCCGTTGAGCTGATTTGTCAGGGACAGTGGGTCAATCACCTGGCCTACATCGGTGGCGCCTGTTACCTTGATGAGTTCTACCTTGCCCGTTTCGGTGTCAACTTCCACTTCAGTAAAGATCATCATGAAGTTGGTCAGGCTGAAATCAGGCTCAAACCGCCCGCGCCCCAGGCAGGTGCGGTCATAGCCTATGCCTGCAACCCACGGCAGCCCGGCATCAACTTTTCCCTGTACATAGACCAATCCGTCTCTTGTCTCCAACTCGGCCGGAGTTGCCTTGAACTTCGGGGCCATAAGTTCTAACAGCTGTCTTTTAGCGTCTTCCGCAGCGGCAATTACCGCGCTCCCGATGGCGTAAGTCCCCCTCGACCCCACGGGTCCAAGCTCAAAGGGGTTGACTCGGGAATCGTTAGCTGTCACGGAGACCCGCTCAAGCGGCAGCTGCAGTATCTCGGCAACCATCTTGCAGATGCTGCTGCGCTGACCGGTGCCGTGTTCAGCCAAGCCCGAGTAAATGGTAGCCGTGCCGTTGGAATCAAGCCTCACAAAGGCCTCGGACACGTCCTCCCCGATGTCAGCGTTCCCGTGAACTCCGACACCAACTCCTCTTCGTTTTGCACCATGGACAGAGGTGGGTTTCAGCCACCCCTGATATTTCTCCTGCCAGCCGAAGGATTGAGCGCCTTTGTCTATTGCCGCCGTAAAGTCGACACCCTTAGATACCCACCACTTGCCATCACGCCAGACATACCCTTCATTTGGTTTGACAAAATTTCTTTTAAAGAATTCAACCGGATCGATATTGGCCTTCTCCATCCCCAGGCTGAGGAGCGGTATTAAGGCGCATTTCAGCTCCTGGCCGCCAAAGCCCCGCACCATGCCAGAAGCTGTCCGATTGGTGACCACCACTTTGGGCCTGAGGCTCCAGTTGGGGCACCTCAGTATCAGCTGCGCCTCGCCACAGGCTACAGCCACCATCCCCTGGGTCATTTCCGAAAATGCTCCTGTGTTTACCAGCCAATCGCTCGCCAGGCCTGTCACAGTGCCGTCCTTTTTCATCCCTATTTTGCCATGAATACGAGATCCCAGCCGGACAGAATAGGCGGCCAGCTGTTCCGTCTTGCCGTAACAGAACTTCACCGGCCTGCCTGTTGCCTTGGCCAGCGCTGCCGCCGGAAACAAGTACTGCCAGGAGGAATACTTGGAACCGTAGCTTCCTCCGACCGGACTCCCCATAGACTGGA